>CAZDOM010000033.1:0-25613 GCA_964507015.1 uncultured Rikenellaceae bacterium
CCCCCCCCCCCCCCCCGCCCCCCCCCCCCCCCCCCCCGCCCCGGCGCCCCGGGCCCCCGCCCCCCCCCCGGGCCGGGGCCGTGGGGGCTATTTAAGAAAGGTTGAATGCTTTCTTTATTTTATCAACGTAATCGAGTTTTTCCCAGGCAAAGAACTCCACTTTTTTCAACCATACTTTCTTACCGTTTCCTTTAATACCCTTTGGTTTACCTCCGGGAACCTCGTAATATACCTCAACTTCGCCAGTATAATGATCACGGCCGAAATGACCATAGGAAGCTGTTGGATAGAAGATCGGATTTTTAAGACCCAATCTTTCAATAATTGCAAATGGCCGCAAATCAAACAGGCTGGTGATTTTTTTTGCTATCTCTCCGTCGCTTAATATCCTGCCCTTGTTATCTTTTACACGGGCTGTTCCAAATGAGTTGATATAAAGTCCGACAGGTTGTGCAACACCAATAGCATAAGCCACCTGTATGAGAGCCTGGTCGCAAACTCCTGCGGCCACCAGGTTTTTTGCAATGTGACGTACGGCATATGCTGCTGACCTGTCAACCTTTGATGAGTCTTTGCCTGAAAAGGCACCGCCTCCATGGGCTCCATGTCCACCATAAGTATCTATAATAATCTTACGCCCTGTAAGTCCGGTATCACCGTGAGGTCCCCCTATAACAAATTTACCTGTAGGATTAACGAGTAATTTCATATCATCACCGAAGAGTTTTCGGATCCTTGCAGGAAGAGATTTCTTAACCCTGGGTATCAGTATATTCTGCAGATCTTCCTTTATCTTTTTCTGCATTGCCTTTTCAGCACTTTTTTCTGCAGCATGCGATTTGTTCTCAGGTAAAATAAACTCATCGTGCTGTGTGCTGATTACTATAGTATCTATTCTGTATGGTTTGTTATTATCGTCATATTCTATTGTAACCTGGGATTTTGAATCAGGACGGAGGTATTTCATCTGCTTTTTTTCATGCCGTATAGCTGCGAGTTCCTGCAAGAGGCTATGGGCTAATTCAATGCTCACAGGCATATAATTATCCATTTCAAGGCATGCATATCCAAACATCATTCCCTGGTCGCCAGCTCCCTGCTCTTCAGGATTATCACGCACAACACCCTGGTTTATATCAGGTGATTGTTCATGAATGGTAGAAATTACGCCACATGAATCACAGTCAAAACGGTATTCAGCTTTTGTATAACCTATTTTACGTATAACATTACGCGCCGTTTCCTGAACATCAACCCAGCCTGTAGTACGTACTTCTCCGCCACATACTACCAGTCCTGTTGTAACAAAGGTCTCGCTTGCAACCTTGGAATCGGGATCCCATTTGAGGAATTCATCAAGCAGTGCGTCTGAAATCTGGTCAGCTACCTTATCGGGGTGCCCCTCTGAAACTGATTCTGAAGTGAATAAATATCCCATAGAAAGTTTTTAAGTTTTGAGTGCCTTAAGTACTTAACATCTGATGTGAAGAATGGTTGATTGAAAAATGGAATATTTTACATTTTAGCATTTTTTCCTGTGGTTGCAATCAGCGCAAATCTTTCCACCAGATAATTCGTATACAAAACAAATAAAAAAATATGGAAAACGAAAATATTATTCATGTGTAAGATGCCTGAATACCTCTTCAAGATTACTTTCTTCTTTTTTAAGGGAGAGTACTGTAAGGTTGTTTTTTACTGCAAATGCAAACAGGTCTGGCCTGATATCCTCTTCTCCTTCAGCCTCAACAAGCCAGAGGCTGTTTTTTAACTTCCTTACATTGATAACATTTGCAATCCCCAGTATTGCATTTTCTTCAGGGTCTTTGTCAAATTCAACATGGATAATTTGCCTGTGACTCTTAATCATCTTGTAGATATCGCTCTTATTCTCATCTGCTACGATAATCCCTTTATCGATAATTATTACACGGTCGCAGATTGCTTCAACCTCCTGCATTATATGTGTCGACAGCAGAATTGTTTTTTCCCTGCCGGCATCCCTGATAAGATTTCTTATCTCAACGATCTGATTAGGATCAAGACCACTGGTTGCCTCATCTAGTATAAGAACCGACGGATCATGTATAAGAGCCTGTGCCAGTCCAACCCTTTGCCTGTAGCCTTTCGACAGTGATCCTATTTTTTTCTTTTGTTCAGATGCAAGGCCGGTAATTCCAATAACATTATCTACCATCTTCTTTACCGGATTTTCACTTTTATACATCGAAGCAACAAATCCCAGGTATTCTTTTACATACATCTCGGGATAGAGGGGATTATTCTCAGGCAAATAACCAATATTATTCTTTATTTCAGGGTCATCAGAGGAGGTGTCTATATCATTAACCAGCACTGATCCTGTGTTAGCAGGGATGAATCCGGTAATTATCCTCATCATGGTTGTTTTTCCAGCCCCGTTAGGACCCAGAAATGCCACTATCTCTCCGGTGTTTACTTCGAAAGAGATATTATTCAGAGCTTTCTGTTCCCCGTAAAGCTTAGTAACTCCCTGTACTACAATGGACATGGTTTTTTGATCCCTGTTTATGTCAGAGTGCTAAGATAGTATAAGTGGATTTCTTTAGCAAGGTTGAAAAGAATTGGGCTAAAGCCGACGGTAAATGATTCAAAAAAGAATTTGGGGCTTTAGCCCCTCTTTTATTATTTTTGAATAATACCAGAAAATTACAGAAGCATGGATAACATGACAGTAATAATAGTAGTAATGGCAACATACATTACTCTTCTTATTTCATGGGGTGTTTACCAGGGAAGGAAGGTAAAGACAGGAGATGATTATTCCATTGCAGGGAGGAAGCTTCCGGGTTGGGCTGCTGCTCTCTCGGAAAGAGCTACCGGAGAATCGTCGTGGGCATTACTGGGATTACCGGGTGCCGCTTATGCAATGGGACTGACGGAAATATGGACAGCGGCAGGATGTGTGGCAGGTATTATTACCGCATGGGCAACGCTTGCCTGGAGGCTTCGCGACGAAGCAGAAAAGTATAATGTATCAACATTCACTGAATTCCTGGAAGCAAGACACGGGGATACAGGAAGAATATTAAGACTTGTATCCAGCATGGCAATAATATTCTTTTTCTTTTTTTATGTGGGTGCACAGTTCCTGGGTGGAGGAAAAACCCTTTTTACCCTATTTGGATTAAAGCCCGGACTTGGTGTTCTGGTTACAGCCGCCATCATTATTCCGTATACAGTTTATGGAGGATTCAGAAGTGTTGTCTATACTGATGTAATTCAGGCCATTCTTATGATAATCACTCTTATATTAGGCCCGATAATAGGTATTATTTATATTACCAGTTCACCTGATCTCTTTGCTTCTAATCTGACAGATGCACTTGTAAAATCGGGTGATACTTATACTTCGCTTACCGGTGTCGCAAAAGGTTTCGGAGCCGGTTTGCTTATTACAGGTGGATTCAGCTGGTTTTTCGGGTATCTGGGCGGACAGCCTCAACTGAGTGTCAGGTTTATGGCAATAAGTGATTCGAATCAGGCAAAAAAGGCGAGGAATATAGGTATTGTATGGACAATATTTGCCTATATCGGCGCCCTGATGATAGGGTGGATTGGTATTGCAATTTTCGGACCCGCAGGACTTAGCGATCCGGAATATGTCATGCCCCGGGTAATATTAAGACTATTTCCTCCGGTAATTGCAGCCCTGCTTATATCAGGTGCCATAGCAGCAATGATTTCAACCGCTGATTCACTGTTAATACTTTCAGCAACAGAACTTTCAGAAGGTATTCTTAAAAGAAACAGTGCCGGATCATCAGCCGGTATTCTCAAAAAACACAGGTTAACAACAGCAATCCTTGCAATTGTCGCCCTTGGATTATCGTATATAACTCCATCCAAACTCATTTTTACCATAGTAAGCTATGTATGGGCGGGAATAGGATGTACATTTTCCGTGGTAATACTGTTTACTCTTTTCTGGAAAAGGTTTCATGGAAAAGCTGCTACCATAACAGTTGTCGCAGGTATATTATTTACAATTTTCTGGATCAGCGGCGGTTTTGAACAACACTACAGGGTAACAGACTCAAAATCAGGGTTTCTTTTAAATCAGGGTATTATCAGCAGAACTGAATATAAAAACCTGGATCAGATTGAAGGTGATCGTTTTATAAGTGCTTCGAGGTTTGAAACTACCTTAAAAGAAAAACTGGAAGATACCGGGGATGACAAAAGGCTTACAGTAATTACCTCTTCATATATACAAAAGGGAGTTCCGGCAAGACTTACAACATTTTTATTCTCCCTTCTTACTGCAATAATAGCAACATATATTGTTTCGCCGACAGGAATCAGTCGCCCCAGCCGCCCATAAACTGTGCTGACTTGGCAAAAGAGGCTCTCGGATTTACACAACAAACAGGTATTTTGGAACTGTTGGCAATAATATATTGTTCTGACGCCCCTACCATATAGTCAGCAAATGTTATGTTCTTTGTAGTAACAATAAGTATAAGATTGGCATTTATCCTTACAGCAAAATCAATGGTCTGCTGTGCAAAATTACCTTTCGGTATTTCATGTATTTCATATTCTATATTATTCTGGATGAGATACCTGATAGCAAAATTAAGATTGATCTTGGTCTTTTTTATAAGGCTGGGATCAGTAGAGGAAGTGACAAGTATATGAATTTTTGAATCAAGGTATTTCCCCATGAAGATTGCCATTTTAGTCTTCTCCTTGTTTTCCCTTCTGAAATCAACCGGGAATACTATATCATGATACTTTTCCTGATCTGCAGGAGGATCCTGAACAACAATAAAAGGTATTTTTGATTTGACAATAACTTTCAGGGCCCAGCTGCCAGTAAGCTTCTGCATGCCTTTCATACCATGTGTCCCCATAACCACAAGGCTTGCATCATTTTCATTAACGAAGTCTGCAATAGCCGTAAAGATGCTTCCCTTCTGTATTTCAGCTTTTATAGTCATATTGTATTTCTTGCTGTTCTCTTCAGCCACATGATCCAGCATAACCTTCTTCTCCCCTTCCTGGCTTTCTTTAATAGCTTTATCTACAATATGAAGAAGACAAATATCATTTCTCACCATGCGGCTTATTTTTACAGCATGTGCAAGTGCATTATCTGCAACAGGAGTAAAATCCCATGGCACTACAATAAGTTTCTGGCTATCTTCCATGATTGTCTTGAATTATCAAATTATACTCAAAGTTATTCAGATTTTGCTAATTTTCAAATCATTTGGTTACTGTGATTCCTCTTTTATATTAATTAACTCTACAACGCCTAAATTATTACAGAAACAGCTATAATTTCCGTAAAATGATGCCTGCTTGATCAAAAATTATGCCATTTCAATGTAAAAACAATATTTTGCACCTATTTCCGGCGCATTAGTCCACAGAAATGGAGTTTAACGAGCAACAATTTATTATTTTTGTGATGCAATAAAAAAATATAATGAAACGTATAAAGATTAAAGAGTTATTAACTTCATCTGTTACCCGAACAGATGTGCTTGTTAAAGGATGGGTGAGGACAAAGAGAGGAAACCGGAATATTACATTCATTGAGCTCAATGACGGATCGACAATAAAAAACATACAGATTGTTGCTGATGCTGAAAAATTTGATGAGGTACTCCTGAAGGAAATAACCACAGGGGCATGCCTTGCTGTTACAGGTAAAATGATTGAATCGCAGGGAGCCGGGCAAAATTTTGAGATAGCAGCAGCCTCGATTGAACTTTATGGAAAAAGTAACCCGGAAATATATCCCCTTCAAAAAAAGGGACATTCCATGGAATTTCTCAGGGAGATCGCTCATCTGCGTCCCAGGACAAATACCTTTGGGGCAGTTCTCAGGATAAGGCATGCGATGGCATTTGCCATACATAAGTATTACAATGATAAAGGATTCTTTTACCTTCATACTCCCATTATCACCGGGAGTGATGCAGAGGGTGCCGGAGAATTATTCCATGTTACAACCTTTGATCTGGAAAACATACCCCGTACAGATTCAGGAGCCGTAGATTTTAGTTCTGACTTCTTCGGGAAGCCCGCAAACCTTACCGTTTCAGGACAGCTTGAAGGGGAACTTGGAGCTCTGGCATTAGGGGAAATATATACATTCGGCCCAACATTCAGGGCAGAGAATTCAAATACTCCGCGTCACCTGGCTGAATTCTGGATGATTGAACCCGAAATGGCCTTTTATGATAACCAGGATAATATGGACCTCGCGGAAGATTTTGTTAAATATCTCATCAGGTATACCCTTGATAATTGCAGGGAGGATCTTGAATTTCTCAACAGGATGATAGACAAGGGATTACTTGAAAGACTTCAGTTCATTATCGATAATGAGTTTGTAAGAACTACCTATACCGAAGCTGTAAGGATACTCCTTGAATCAGGTAAAAAATGGGAATTCCCTGTTGCATGGGGTAAGGATCTTCAGGCTGAACATGAAAGATATCTTGTTGAGCAATATTTCAGGAAACCGGTAATACTTACCGATTATCCGAAGGAGATCAAAGCATTTTATATGAAACAGAATGATGATGGTAAGACTGTAAAGGCTATGGATGTTCTTTTCCCGGGTATTGGTGAGATAATTGGAGGATCACAAAGGGAAGAGGTGTATGATAAACTGCTGGCACGAATCAAAGAATTAAATATACCTGAAAAAGATCTCTGGTGGTATCTTGAAACCAGAATATTCGGAACAGCACCTCACAGTGGTTTCGGCCTTGGTTTTGAAAGGATGATACAATTCGTTACCGGTATGGCTAATATAAGGGATGTCATACCTTTTCCACGTACTCCAAAAAATGCAGAATTTTAGTCAATTTACCCGTTATCGTTTGTAAACCACAGGAATGTTAAAGCAGAGGTTACAGCAGAAATTGCTACAGAAGCTTTCCCCGCAGCAGATCCAGATGATAAAGCTGCTGGAGATTCCTACAATACAGATAGAACAACGGATAAAAAAAGAACTGGAAGAGAATCCTGCACTGGAAGAAGGAACTGATGAAGAACAGCTTCCTGAAGATAATTCTGAAGATGAACTTTACGACAATGATGATGCTGACCAGGATGAATTTACTCTTGATGATTATATTGATGAAGATGAGATTCCTGATTACCGCCTGAAGACAAATAATTATAGCAGAGATGATGATAAGAGATCTGAGATTCCCTTTTCTGCAGGTAATTCATTCAATGAGCATCTTGAATCACAACTGGGTCTGAGGAAACTGACAGACAGGCAGAAGATCCTGGGAGAATATATAATTGGAAATATCGATGAAGACGGATACCTGAGAAGAGATCCGGCCAACATTGTGGATGACCTTGCGTTCCTGCAAAATTTACAAACAACTGAAGAGGAACTCAACGAGGTCCTGGCTATAGTCCAGGATCTTGAACCGGCAGGTGTAGGCGCCAGAACACTTCAGGAATGTCTTATTTTACAGCTGGAAAGGAAGGACCAGGAAGAACCACCGGTGAAACTGGCATATAAAATTATTGATCAATATTTTGAAGAGTTCTCTAAAAGACATTATGATAAAATCACCTCGAAACTGGGAATCAGTGAAAGTGATTTAAAGACAGCCATCGAGGAAATATTAAAACTTAATCCTAAACCGGGTGGCCTTTTCAGTGATCCTTTTGCACGAACTGCCCAGACAATAACTCCTGATTTCATCCTTGAACATTCCGAGGATGGGTTTGATCTGCATCTTAACTCCCGTAACCTTCCGGAATTGAGGCTCAGTACTGCATACAACGAAATGCTTCAGTCCTATACGAGGGATAAGGCCAATAAGAAAGAAATGAAGGATGCAGTCCAGTTTGTAAAACAAAAAATCGACTCTGCAAAATGGTTCATCGATGCAATAAAACAGAGACAGAACACGCTTCTCCTGACAATGAATGCGATACTGGAATATCAACAGGAATATTTTATCGATGGAGATGAAATGAAACTTAAACCTATGATCCTCAAGGATGTTGCTGAAATGACAGGACTGGATATTTCAACGATTTCAAGGGTGGCTAACAGTAAATATATCCAGACACATTTTGGGATACATCCACTTAAATTCTTTTTCTCAGAAGGACTGCAAACTGACAGTGGAGAAGAAGTTTCAACCCGGGAAATAAAAAAGATACTGCGTGATTGTATCAGTAACGAAGAGAAACGTCATCCGCTGACTGATGAGAAATTAACCGATATACTGCAGAAAAAAGGATACCAGATTGCACGTCGTACTGTTGCCAAATACAGGGAACAGCTAAATATACCGGTTGCCAGATTAAGAAAGGAGATCTGATGAATTCTGAAATATTTAAACATACCACCGATATTTCTGCAAAAATTATTTCATTTCTTTTTCATCCTTTGCTGATGACCATTTATGGTATGCTTATAATCTTTTCAGTACCTATCCTTACCGGATATATCCCCTTTACTGTTAAAAAGATCTTACTGATAATAATATTGATTAATAATCTCCTTTTGCCAATCTCCCTGATTTCTTATTATAAATTCAGGAATATTATAAGTTCCTGGTTTATCGAAAAAAGACAGGAAAGAGTCTTACCATTGTTAACCACATCATTTTTCTATTCAGTAACCGTTTATATCACTTTCCGATTCCATATTCCGGTATTGATCAAAACTTTATTAATGACATCGGCCTTTCTGGCTATTGCAATTACCGTTATAAACTGCTGGTGGAAAATATCAATTCACGCTACAGGAGCAGGCGCTATTACTGCTTTTGTTTTAATCCTGTCGGTGGAAATGCATACTCCCCTGATATTGTTTCTTTTAGTAGTAATATTTATTGACGGTTTGCTTATGTCTGCAAGACTATGGCTCAATTCTCATACACCTGCAGAAGTATGGACAGGTTTTTTGCTGGGGTTTTTTACTTCTGCTCTTTTACTGTTCCTGCTTTAAAATCTCGTCCAAAGCTTTCTCTAAAAGGAGGCGGCTGTCAACTATTAACTTATCGGGCCACATCTTGTCGTCCGAAGGCAATGGGAATTCATTCCTGATCTTCTTTTGAGATATTGTTGTGAACCATCCTAATTGTGATAATCGCCTGGCAAGATATTCCTGCTCTGTCTGTCCCGGTGTTGGTATCAGCAATGCAGTACGGCCAAGGCTTATGAGCTCCATTATTATAGTATATCCCGACCTGCTGATTATTAAATCACTATCCATGATCACCTTTTTCATGGCTGATGAAATAAGGTGATTGAAACAGACACTTTCCCCGGTCTGTACAGGTAAAAGTGAACCATCCGGATCTCCTCCAAGAAAAACCGTCAGTGAATTACTTTTTCCCGGAAGAATATCTGTAAGTATCTTTTTCAGGATACTCTTTTGTGGTTCAGGTCCCGATAAGATGACCGTATTATGCCTCTCCTTCACGGGATTCTCTGTACCTTTTACTTCCTGACTGAAAAAACGCGATAAGATCCCTATATATCTGACATTATCAGGTAGTTTTATTCCATGCGACAACCGGCCTGAAATGTTTATATCGCCCGGCAGATCAGGAATAAAACAAAAGGAGTATTTATTAATAATGGTTCTGTGAAATAGAACACCAATAAACTCAAGGTAAGAAAATGCACCAGGGAAAGGAATACGCGGCATATGTGTCACATATACTGAAGTTATCTTCCTGTTCCAGAGACCAAAGCGGTTATCACTTATGATAATATCAATTGCATATTTGCTGATTATTTTCTTTACCCGGATGTGTTCCCTGATGATATGAAATATAAGAACAGGTAATTCAATAAATAGTTTTATGTATTGGGGGAGAAAACGTGAATATGCGGGTTTATATCCGGTAAAATCGGTATAACTGAGTCCGGGTACTTCGCTTCTAAATAATGACTGGTGTTTTTCACCTGTGGCCACAATGATATTATGATCCATTTCTCTGAGTCTTGCAACCAATGGAATCATACGTCCTGCGTGCCCCAGTCCCCATTCGAGAGGACATACCAGTATGTTTTTAGTTTTGGTCAATATCAGCCTGAAACCTGTGTTTCAATACCAAGCTTGTTTACAAGTGATGCTATATGCCTGAGTTCAGCTAACGGAACTTTTGATAATTCACCACCTTCCGGGGTATCTCTCGAAATTGTATATATCATTACTTCAGCCGGTCTGATTCTTTTTATAGCCTTCAGCCAGGCCTTTATTTCTTTTTCCGTTGTGTTGTCTATCTTTTTCCCCTTATATATGCCGCGAAGAAAAAGGGTTTGTATAATAAGATGTCCCCTGAAACCTTCGAGTTCCCTGATAAGGTCATCAACTTTTACATTTACCCTTGGCTGATTATGTATATGTACAGTCAGGTCAAATGCAGAATCCAGTTTCAGGATATTTTGATCTACTTTAAGAAGTGCTTCCTTAATGTGAGGTTTTGATATTGCCGTGGAATTTGACAGCACTGCAATTTTCGCACCGGGGAAATATCGGTTTCTCAGTGCGATACTGTCATCAATTATCCCCGGGAACTCAGGATGAAGTGTCGGTTCTCCATTACCTGCAAAAGTAATTACATCCGGTGCTTCTCCTCCTCTTTTCATCGATATGAGTTTTTGTTCCAGTGCCTCATATACCTTCTGTCTGGAAGGGAGATTGCCTTTAGCTGGATTTGAATCATGTGTCCAGCCGCATTCACAATAGATACAGTTGAAGTTGCAGATTTTCCTGTTGGATGGCAGGAGG
The DNA here is from genome assembly GCA_964507015.1 of uncultured Rikenellaceae bacterium. Taxonomy (GTDB): domain Bacteria; phylum Bacteroidota; class Bacteroidia; order Bacteroidales; family VadinHA17; genus LD21. The sequence goes on from CAZDOM010000033.1 coordinate 10,781, forward strand.
TTAATACCAAGAGAAACGCCAAGCCGCCTGCTCTTTACAGGACCAAAAATTATCTTATCAAAAAGGAATGTAGCCATTAAATATTAAACCTTAAAAGATGATAAAGAAGAACTTGCACAAAGTTCCACCGGAATTTGTTATTACCGGTTTAGAAGAAAACTGCTTCATCCTACTTTGGAGAAAAAAAGAATGATATGTTTTCAATCCTTGCCTGTCTCTTTCCGAAAGCCGGATCACTTGAATAATGATAGAAATTCCCCTTCAGGATAACCTTTGTTTTACCGGATAGTGATCCTTCTATTTTATATTCATGCGGATAACCATCTTTGATATACCTTAAAATGGGTAAATCTTTATTCTTTTCAGAGTCAGAATTATCTGTATAAACCAGAGAGGCTGTACAACAAGGATTAAATGACTGATCATCCGGAAATACAGTAGCAGTGAATCTTAAAGAATAGAATCCGGGAGGGGAAAGCTCCAGATCAAAATCATTGTCTTCTGATTCTTCATCACCCGGGAATTCCAGTACCTTTTCCCCGGTCCATTGATCAGGCATAGTAAAATCTTGCTGTTCTGTTTCATTCTGCAATAGTGATTGTAATGCAGTTAATTCACCCATTATCTGGTCATAGATCTTTATAAGTCTTTTAGGTTTATGTATGAAATAATATTGTAGTGTGGTATCCATTGCCTCCTTTGAGTACCCATGGCTCTCAATTATCTCAATATATATCATTGAAGTATCACCCTCCAGGTGTGATCTGATCTTTGGAAGATTAAAAAGCCCATTGCTGAGATGAAGCTCCTCAAGTATCGAAATAAAAGTTTTTTCCGGTATAATGTTCTTATAATCAGTCTCATCTTTCCTTTTAAAGCAGGCAGCAACCAGGATCATAAAAAGAACCAGCAGCGGGATCAGCTTCAACGGTAAACAGACTCTATTCTTCTTTCTTTCCTTCATTCTCGACAAGATATTTTTTTGTAAGGTACCTGACAGGATACCAGGCAGCCCAGTAGCCTATGAGCAGGACAGTCACCGGAACAATAATAAAATCTTTCAGTTTCATAACAACAGGATAGGCTTCCATTAACAGTGAATCGCTCTGTAATGTAACAATCCCGTATGTTTGTTGCAGCCAGCATATAAAAAATCCGAGGATCATTCCTGCCACAGCACCTATAATTGAAATAAGCCATCCCTCAAAAATGAAAATTCTCCGTATCAGTTTATTATCAGCTCCCAGGCTTTTAAGTATTTCGATATCTCTTTCTTTTTCAATTATAAGCATAGTAAGTGATCCTATGATATTAAACGAGGCAATTATCAGAATAAGTGTAAGTATAAAAAATATTGCCAGCCTTTCCGAATGCATAACTTTATAGAAAAGCTCCTGTTGCTCAAACCTGTTTTGAACAATATATTTTTCTCCGAAAATCCCGGTAACCTCTTTTTGCACCAGTCGTGCATCTGCATTATTCGTAAACCTGATCTCAACAGAACTTATTCCGTTATCATTTTCAAGCAGATCACGTGCGAAATCCAATGGCACATATATATATTTTGAATCGTATGATTGTTCAATCTGGAAGATTCCTGAGGGAAAAATATACTCCCTGTTATATGCATTTTCAGGATTAAGATTGTCTGAAGCATTTCTCTTCAGAACATAAATAAACAGTGGCGTTATAAAATTAACCCTGATACCCAGATAATTGGCAATACCTATCCCTGGTACCGCATATGGAGTTCCCTTTTGATTCTTTAGCATGAATTCTCCTTCCCACATCGAACTGTCTATATTTGAAACAGTTAAATAGTTATCATCTACTCCTTTTACTGTAGCAACAAATTGCCTGTCGGAATATTTGAGAAGTACATTTTCTTCGATTGTAAGGGAGTAGCATGAGACCCCGTTTACATCGGCCAGCAGTTTCAGTTTTGAGGTGTCTGCAATAAAAGTCTTTCCTTCAGCAGCCGTAATTTTAAGATCGGGATCAAAAGTGTTGAAAATAGAGGTTACCAGTAATTCAAGACCATTAAAAACAGACAGCACTATGATCAGCGCCATTGTTCCGACTGCCATTCCTGCAACAGATACTGCCGAAATAACATTTATTGCATTCCGCGATTTTTTAGCGAAGAGATATCTTTTTGCTATGTATAATGGAAGTTTCACTTTTCTATTTCCGGGCTGTAACCAGTAAGCCGGTTCCTTCTTTATGAGTCAAATTAAGATCAAAAATGTTAAGTATTACTGAAACGGGAAAACAAATGAGGTAATAAAAAGGTAAAAAAATAAAAAAAACATAGGATCTGTTAAGCATTTTTACAGGATATTTCATTGAAAGATGCCAAGATATATTCCCGGCTCTTCCGTATGTATATTTTGCTTCAATATTACTGAAACCGGCCCTTGTCAGTTTATCGGTTATTTCAGTAACCGAATAACCATTCCTGACATGTTCATCAATAAAAGACTCATCCTTTCCTATATTAACATCGGATCCCCCTTTATCAGAAGGAGTTGAAATCAGCAGGAATCCCCCCTTTTTTAAAGATTCACAGAAGTTCATAAAGACTCTCTCATCTTCCCTGATATGCTCCATTACATCTACCGACAGGATAAGGTTATAACGATCAGTATCCCTAAACTCAGCAAGATCAGCAGTTTTGAATGTTACCCTCTCTGAAACTCCTGCCTTAGTGAAGAAGTTATTACAGTCTTCCACCTGTTCATTATCAATATCCACACCATCTATTCTCCAGTTCCTGTTCATTCTGCTCATTCGCCAGGAATACTGACCAAGACCTGATCCGGCATCAAGGATATATCCGTTACCGGTCATCTTTTTACTAATTTTCCTCAATGTCTTTTTTACATGCCATGTACGAAGCAAAAGAAGATCCATAAGAAAATAGAGGATCCTTCTCATAGCCACATTACCTGAGAAGAACCTGCCCAGCGATCTTTTTATTGGTTCGTACTGCATAAATATCAGGACTTTAACAACTTGTCTATATTATCGATGTAATCAAGGCTGTCGTCAATAAAAAAGACTATTTCAGGAATAATACGAAGTTGCGAACGGACCTTATGTCCCAGTTCAAACCTTATTTTTGATGTATGATCCTGAACAGAATGTAATATATCATCCTGGTTATCTGAGGGATAAATACTGAGATAAATCCTGGCAAAAGAGAGATCAGGGCTTATCCTGACCCTGGTTATGGATATTATCTTTCCGGGGGCATATTCACTACCCTTGCGAAGGAATATTTCTGCCACCTCCTTTTGAATTAGTCTTGATACTTTTTTTTGTCTTGTCGATTCCTGTGATTCCACAACTCCGGTATTTGGTCTGGCAAAGGTAATGTTTTTTTTGCTGTATTATTTGCATGTACTCACCCCCCCTGCCCCCCCTCTGTTGCAGGACAGGTTCTTTTCTTTTAAATAAGCCTCTCCCAAAACCTCCTGAACAAGTCCCGTACAAGCTCTCCCCCAAGAGGGAGGGGCTAACACATTCATAATAAGATAATTCCCCTTTCTCTCTCGGGAGAAGGGGGTTAGGGGGATGAGGTCTTTTTACGGGGAAGAAGAACCCGGGGTAATTCAGAGCAAGGTGAAAGGGGGGTGAGTACATGTAACAAACAACATTATGCAGGTCTGTATTACAGAAAGCAGTTTCCAAAAAAAAGAGTTAGTTTTGCATGATATTTATTTATTGTATATGGATACGGTAGTCAGCGGAATACGATCAACAGGAAACCTGCATCTGGGTAATTATTTTGGTGCATTACAAAACTTTCTGAAAATGCAGAATGAGAACAATTGCTTTTTCTTTATTGCTGATTATCACTCACTTACGACACACCCAAAACCTGATGACCTGCATGGTAACATCAGGCAGGTACTGGCAGAATATCTTGCATGCGGTATCGATCCTGAAATTGCAACAGTTTTTATTCAGAGCGATGTTCCTGAAGTTACTGAACTGTACCTTTTGCTAAACATGAATGCATACGTGGGTGAACTGGAGAGAACAACATCGTTCAAGGAAAAAATAAGAAGCCAGCCTGATAATATAAATGCCGGGTTGCTTACTTATCCGGTATTGATGGCTGCTGATATCATCATCCATAAGGCACACAAAGTTCCCGTTGGCAAGGACCAGGAGCAGCATCTTGAAATGACAAGACGTTTTGCCCGTCGTTTCAACACAATGTATGGTGTTGACTATTTCCCTGAACCGGATGCATATAATTTTGGCAGGAAGCTGATGAAAATACCCGGACTTGACGGGTCCGGTAAAATGGGTAAAAGCGAAGGGAATGGTATTTTCCTGGCAGATAGCCCGGAAGAGATCCGGAAAAAAGTGATGCGTGCTGTTACTGATGCAGGGCCTTCCTCTCCCGGAGAAAAGCCCTCTGAACCGGTACAGAATCTCTTCACAATCATGAAGGTCGTCTCTGATACTGCAACAGTTAAATATTTCATGGAAAAACATGCTTCCTGTGAAATACGTTATGGTGAAATGAAAAAACAACTTGCGGAAGATATAATTAGGGTCACTGATCCAATCCGTGAACGGATAAACGAAATACTTGCCAATAAGAAATACCTCGCAAAAGTTGTGAAAGAGGGAGGGGAAAAAGCAAGGGTCAGCGCATCAAAAACGGTCAGGGATGTCAGGGAGATTATAGGATACAGATCCTTCTGAAGCCTGAAAGAATAAAGCCCCGAGTAATCGGGGCTGAACTTGAAGGATCAAGTATATAATTGAGATTGCCTGTGTATAATTAAGTTCAAATAGCGTGCCAAAAATACGCATCTGCAACTAAAAAGCTTCTGATGGGAAAAAGGATTGGTATTATACTTATAATAATCCTCGTTGCAGGAGTAGTAATATTGGGATATTATCTTTACCAGGGAAGAAAGAGCTTTTTTACTGATCCGTATAAAGCTGTTGCTACTTCTGCATCATTCATTATAGAGACTGTTGATCTGCAGAGCTTCATTAATTCACTTACTACCGGGAAGGGCCTTTTTGGTGAAATGAGTAAAGTGGAAGAATTTGGAAATTTTACTTCCAGACTTAAATTTCTTGCTGATCAGATCAATAAACCGTCATATAAAAAGTTTATGGCCGGCAATTCGTCTTTAATAGCATTCCATTCTGATGCCGGTAAACTACGGCCACTGCTTGTAATGGCTGTCCCCCCGGAAATAAAGATCAGACAATTAAAAGTTATGCTCAGGTCTGCAGGTATAAATACAATAAATGACAAAGAAAGCCAGGGCAATAGCATGCTTGAGCTTCCGTTAAATACTGGAGGAAGTGATGAAAATGTATATATATCAATTGTTTCCGGATTACTTATCTGCTCTCCTTCTGAAGTAATAATGAAAAATGCAATAGAACAAACCGGCAAAGAGGGTGATATAAGAAGTATGCCGGGCTTTTCCAGGGTACTTGAAGCATCAGGGAAAAATGAAGATAAGATCTTTGTTGTATTTAATAATTTGCCGGGTGTTTTAAAATCACTCTTTACTGCAGATCACAGCTCAACAGCTTCACAAATTGGAAACCTTGCAGCTTGTGCCAGTGGCGATATCTACTTTGGTGATGAAGGCCTGGTACTGAACGGTTATACCGAAAGTGTCAATAAGTCTGATATTTTATATAAATACAAAACCGGGAAGGTGGGAGTTTTTCATACATATAAGATCCTGCCCTCCTCAACTGTAATGTTTAAATCCGTTTTCTTTGATGATAAGAGCTTTAACGGGAAAAGTACCGGGGCCTCAGGTGAAGCTGCAGATCTTGCAGTAAAACTAAAAGATTACACAGGTGATGAAATTACAAGGGCATATATCAACATCAAAGGAAGACCTGTAAATGAGAACAGTGTCATAATTTATGAATTGAAGGACAGGGCATTTACTGAAAAACTTTTCCTTGATAATTTCAATAATGCCGCCGGTAATACCAACATCATTTATTTCCAGCCCGACGAACAGGTAAAAATTCCGGTTTATGAAACTCCTTATCAGGGATTCGCTAAAGAATTAATACCGGGCTTTGCAAATGATTTCAATGATTCCTGGTTCGTTTTCTATGATAACTTCCTGGTAACAGCAAGTTCATATGTTACTATTTCGTCTCTTTTATATGATAATCTTCTGAATAAAACCCTGGCCAATGACCTTACCTACAGGGATTTTGAAAGTACACTTCCCTCTGTTGCAGGATTTTTCTTTTACTGTGTACCGTCATATATCACCGATTACCTGAAAGAATTCCTCAGCGATAATATTGTTCAGGGGATCCTTTCGAACAAATCTTCACTCGATAAGATACAGGCTGCAGGGTACCAGATGACTTCGAGTAATAATATGATATATAACAGCCTGTCAATACGTTACAAAGCCGAAGTCAGAGAGGAATCAACCACCGAATGGGAGACTTTACTGGACACTGAAATTGCTATAAAACCCTTTTTCTTTACAAATCATATTACCGGGGCAAAAGAAATATTTGTTCAGGATATGAATAATAATGTATACCTGATAAATACCGCCGGAAGGGTTTTATGGAAAGCACCTGCCAGGGAAAGGATCAATGGTTCTGTTTATATGGTCGATTATTACAAAAACGGGAAATACCAGATCCTTTTTGCAGGGAAAAATTACCTGCATCTAATTGACAGGAATGGTAATTATGTTGAAAGGTATCCTGTAAAACTGAGGTCTCCGGCAACAAATTCTCTTGCCCTGTTTGATTATGATAATAATCTTAATTACAGGATGTTAATTGCCGGGGAGGACAGGTTGATTTATGCTTATGACAAGAGCGGAGATGCTGTAAGGGGTTGGAAACCCTTTAAAACGGCAGGCACCGTGAATACGGAAATAAACTGGTGCAGGGTCTCCGGGAAGGATTACCTGATTGTTGCTGATAATGCTTCCATATACCTGCTCGACAGAAGAGGTAACATCAGGCTGCGGCCCGACGAAGCAGTAACAAAGGCTCCGGGTTCTTCATTAAGATTGTCAGCCGGATCATCATCTTCTCTTGTTTGCTCATCACCTGATGGTACGGTACAACATATTTATTTTGACGGAAGTGTAAAAAAATTCAGTTTAGGTAGTTTTTCAGGCAACCATTCATTCGATTTTTTTGACATAGATGGGGATGGTTTTGGTGAATACATTTTTTTAGATAAAGGTATGTTGTATCTTTATGATAATAACAGAACTGAAATGTTTACAAGGGAATTCAGTTCAACAAAACTTGGAGGCCCTATTACGTTTAATTTTTCTTCTTCTGACAGAAGAATAGGCGTTTTTGATATTGAAAATAACCTGATCTATCTTATTGACAGAAGAGGTAATGACACAAAAGGATTTCCGTTAAAAGGAGCTTCAATGTTCTCAATAGGGAAATTGTCGGACAGAAGCGGCTGGCATCTTATTGTTGGCGGTACCGATAGATTTCTTTATAATTACAGACTGGATTCACAGAATTAATGATTGTGACAATGGAAAGAAAAATAACAACTTATGTCTTGATACTGTTGCTGATGACTTCAACGGGGTGTGTCAAGGAGACCTATGATATAGACAAGCTCTCAACCCGTATTCATCTGTTTCCGGCATTCGGGATTCGGGTAGCCCATGGGAAAGTTACGCTAAGTGATTTTGTAAATCCTGTTGATACCATTGCCATTGACAGTGATACAGTATTTGTATTTGCTGAAGCTGAAAATGTTATAAGGTTCGTTTTTTGTAAAGATTCTGTGATCAACTTCAGCCTGGAAGACTATTATGATTTTAATGATATGATCTCTTATAATGAGACTTTTACAGTTGGAGAACTCTATCTCGGATCTTTCGCCGATACAATTGGATTTTCACTCGATGAGATCAGCCAGAAATTCCCACCGGCTGTGAGAACTGCTCTTGTTGTCCTGGATGGCAACACAGGTGATTTTCCACCATTCCCCGGAGTCGGCCTTGATAATAAGACTTACGGCCCTTTTGATAATTTTGAATATGCAACATTCTCTAATGGAATAATTGAAATAACTGTTACCAATAATCTTACAATACCGATTACTGATCTTAATATTCAGCTTTATAATGCTGCCGGACCAACCCCCATAGGTGATCCCTTTATTTTTGCGCTGATAAATCCTGGGCAGACCCTTTCCGACAGCATTGATCTTGAAAATGTGATATTAAGCAATTCCATAACTGCTGAAGTAAGCATTGGCGTTAATCTGGGAGCTGATGATGTATTCATAGATCTGGAAAACAGCGGTATAGAGATTTCTGTAGCCGGAAGGAACCTGAAGATAAAATCCGGCAGGGTCATTCTGCCAATTCAGGAAGTAGTATCAATTGATGAGAAGGATACCATATCATTTGATCCCGGTGAAGATATCGAGATTGATGAAATAAAATTATTGTCGGGTGATCTTACATATAGTATAAATGCTATGGTTCCCGTAAAAGCATCCGTTACTCTTACGTTACCCTCATCTTTACGTGACGGTAATCCGATATCGGAAACCCTGACTGTGAATCCTAATTCAACTCTTAATGACAATATTTCGCTTGATAATGCAACTATCGACCTTGGGACAATCACAACACAACCATATAATATGCTACCCGTGAATTACGGACTTGAAGTGAGTTCAGATGGCCAGATGGTCGATTTCAACAGTACTGATCAGGTGATTATGGAAATGGAACTGTTCGATCCTGAAATTGATTATATAAAAGGCTACTTCGGACAATATGGCGATACAATAGACAGTGATACTATAGACCTGGAGATTGATGATATACTTAAGAATATCACAGGAACTGTTACTCTTAATCCTTCAATATCATTAAATTACCAGAACTCTTTTGCCATACCTGCCGAAATTAACCTTGATGCTGTTGGATACAGGGATAATGATTCAGTTGATATTGACCTCGATACACAAAATCTTAATTATCCGGCCGCTCCTGCTGAACGTGATGTATCTGGTTCGTTCACAGTGAATAAGAATAATTCACAATTACCTGAACTTATTTCTCTCCTTCCCGAAAGAATACGTTTTGGAGGATCAGCCGTAATGAATCCCCAGGGGAATACCGGCACGAGGGATAATTATTTATTCGGGAACAGCCGTTTCCTGGGAGATGTTGAAATTGAAGTGCCACTGGAATTGAGGATAAATAATCTTCAATTTACCGACACAATAGATAATTTTATGCAGGATATTAGTGATGAAGACGGGAGTCCTGTTATGCCCGAAGATATTGAATATCTGCATATTAATTTCCATGCTGAAAACGGATTCCCACTTGGTTTATCACTGACTATGAGTCTCTACGATTCCACCAGTGCTACAGTATTAAACACGATCGATGCAACTGATTTACTGTTGGCCGCAGATGTAAACAGTAATGGTCGTGTAACAGAACCTGCGGAAAGTTCTACCTTAATTGAAATAACAAATGAATTCTGGGATTCGACAACTGAAGCTGATAAAATAATCTTCAGCATCACTTTGCTAACAACGGATTACAATAATAGTGATGTTAAGATATATGCTGATTATTATATAGACTATTTTATTACCCTTGCCGTGAAAGCAGACGTTGGATTATATCTAAATATAAAATAAATGTGAATCTCAATAATATTACAAAATGATAAGGAGAATCAAATATTTATTAATTATAATACTGGCTCTGGTGGTTTATGATTCCCATGCACAAAACAGCCAGGTACTCTACCACATGAACCTTCCTCAGAGACATTTTCTTAACCCGGCCTTAAGATCCACAAATTCTGTATATATAGGATTACCTGGGATCTCCGGCATTGACATAAATATCAATAATAATTTTATAAACTTCTCCGATGTCTTCATGAACAGCGGAGATTCGGTAATATCAATTCTCCATCCCGACTATGATCTGGGGGATTTCATGAAAAAGATAAAGGATGTAAATGCCATTGAACCGCAGGTTATGGTTCAGCTTTTCGGACTTGGCTTCAGTGCAGGAAATGACCTTTACGTTTTCCTTGATATAAATGAAAGAGTTGAGGCTAATTTTGCCCTGCCGGGAGATCTTTTAAGGCTCGGGTTCCTTGGCAATGAACAGTTTGTCGGGAACAGGATGGATCTCTCCTCACTTAGATCTGACATGATGGTATACCATGAGATAGGAATAGGTTTTTCAAAAAACATAATTGATAATTTAAGATTAGGAATAAAAGGGAAACTATTATTTGGTGTAGGTAATATTTCCTTTGATAATAAATCATTAGGCATAACTGTCAACGAAGATTATACACATATTTTTGATGCTGATCTGACAATAAATTCTGCCGGATTAAATCCTGCTGATATAGCTACAGCACCATTAACAGAAATGTTTTCGGGTTTCTTATCCAATTTATTTGATATGGATCCATTTTATTCCACTGACAGCCTGTTTGTTTCTTTACTTAATATGAAGAACTCCGGATTCAGTACTGATATCGGGGCACAATATAATCTATCAGATAAATTTGAGATTTCAGCATCAATAACAGACCTTGGATTTATAAAATGGAAATCTAATGTAAATAATTTAAAGGCAAAAAACCGGTTTGAGTTTAGTGGTCTCGACATGTGGGATGTTTATGCCGGTAACATCTCTTTCGATTCATTGGCCATTCAAATGGTTGACTCATTAGAAAATTCATTTACTGTTGATCAGGATCATAAACCTTATACAACATACCTGCCATTTGGAGTATCAGTGGGAGGGAACTATAAACTTACAAAGAAATTTTCTGTCGGGTTATTATCTTATACAAGGTTTATTGGCAAGCAGGTGAAGGAGGCCCTTACACTTTCCGCCAATGTTAATCTCGGTAATGCATTTTCCACAACACTGGCCTATACTGCTGCAAATCACCAGTATGATAACCTTGGCTTAGGTCTGGCATTCAGGGGAGGATGGTTCCAGTTTTATTTCCTTGCCGACAGGATACCGGTTACGTGGAATACAATAAAATCATCCGATTTTAATATTCCTAAACCCATAAGTACCATATTCGGGGAAAATTCAATACCGATACCTTCAAGCTGGAACACAATACATTTCAGGCTCGGATTCAATCTGGTCTTTGGAAATAACGTTAAGAAAAAAGCCGATAAACCAATGGTGGTTGTGCAACAAGAACTGGAAGAATAATGATCATACTTCTCAGAATTGTACTCGTTGGAATAATTATCTACCTCCTGGTGAGGTTATTTAGAAGGTATTTCTTCGGGGAAGAAGAAAAAACAGGGAAACCTGAGAAAAATAATCCTCCTTCCAGGAAAAAAATATCAAAAGACACAGGTGAATATGTTGATTACGAGGATATAAAGGAATAATCCGGGATTTATTTACTCGATAATTTCAGCTGTTTTGCCAGGGCATTGGCAAAAACAAAATCGTTCAGTATCTCACAATCTGAATTTAGTATCTCTTCTTTTGTACCCTCCCAGCATTTCACTCCTTCATGGATAAAAACGATCTTTTCGCCTATCTTCATTACCGAATTCATGTCATGGGTGTTCACTATTGTCGTCATCTGATACTCTTCTGTCAGCTCCTTAATAAGCTCGTCGATCATAATGGCGGTTATGGGATCCAGTCCTGAATTTGGTTCATCACAAAAAAGGTATTTTGGATTCAGTGAAATTGCACGGGCAATAGCGACTCTTTTTTTCATTCCTCCCGACAGTTCTGCCGGAAAGAGTTTATTTGCATTAATTATATCAACCCTGTTAAGGCAGAAATTTATTCTTTCTATTTTTTCCTCGGCGCTTTGCTGCGTGAACATATCAAGCGGAAATCTGATGTTCTGCTCGACAGTTAGGGAATCAAAAAGGGCACTCCCCTGGAAAAGCATTCCCATCTTTTTACGGATCTCCTTTCTGCTGTTGAAGTCAAGCTGGTTAAAATGAATATCCTCAAACCAGATCTCCCCGTTATCAATTTCATGAAGTCCTGCAATTGATTTGATAAGAACTGTTTTCCCCGAGCCGCTCCGTCCTATAATAAGATTGGTTTTTCCTGCTTCAAAAGTTACCGAAATATTATCCAGCACCTTTTTACCATTGAACGATTTATCAAGGTTATTCACTCTTATCATGATAACAGGAGTTGAGTGAGTATTACATTGAACAGCAGTACCAGAACACTGCTATATACTACAGCTTTTGTGCTTGCCCGTCCTACCTCAAGCGATCCTCCATCCACATAATATCCCTGGAAAGCTGAAACACTGGTGATGATAAAAGCAAAGATCACCGTCTTTATCATTGAATAGGTAACATAATAGGGAATGAAGGCATATTGTATCCCGTAAATGAAATCTTCGGGAGTTATCACTCCTGACAGGGTCCCTGCTATCCAGCCGCCGATAATCCCAACAATAATACTAATAAGGTTAAGAAAAGGATTAAAAATTAAAGTGGCAATTATTTTCGGGAGTATAAGGTATGAAGCAGAATTAACACCCATCATTTCAAGAGCGTCAATCTGTTCTGTAACCCTCATTGTACCGATCTCGGATGCAATATTTGATCCGACCTTTCCGGCAAGGATCAGTGCTACTATGGTTGATGAAAACTCAAGCAGGATTGAATCGCGGCAGCCAAGACCTATCAGGTATGTTGGATAAATTGGATTTTCTGTATTATAGGCAGTCTGCAGGGTTATGACAGCCCCCATAAAGAAGGAGATAATAGTTACAATACCTATCGAATTAAGACCGAGATATATCATCTCGTGCATGGTCTGCTTATAATATATTTTGGGCTTTTCCGGTTTGGAAAAGACCTTTTTAAGCAGGAGAACATAACATCCGAGCTGTGTCAGAAACTTTATCATGCATGCATGTTTACAGCATTCAAAAATACGAATATTTACCGTATATCCTCTGCCGTGTTCATATAACCTGAGGCAAAATTAATTATTATATATTTGCAGTAAAATTAAGTATTCATTGATAAGCTATGGATAACAGGTATGTAATCATCATGGCAGGTGGTGTGGGAAGTCGCTTCTGGCCATTAAGCCGTCATAAAAAGCCGAAACAGTTTCTGGATATCCTCAGTACCGGGGAAACACTTATTCAACAGACCTTCAGGAGATTTAAAACCACTTGTCCTGAAAAAAATATTTTTGTTGTTACCAGTGCTGAGCATAAGGAGACTGTGGTTGAGCAGCTGGGCATTGATTCTTCAAATGTTCTTACAGAACCTTTTCGCCGCAATACAGCACCATGTATTGCATATGGTACTTTCAGGATAATGAAAGAAAATCCGGAGGCTGTCATTGTTGTCACTCCTGCCGATCACCTGATTGTCAAAGAGGATAAATTCTGTAAAGTCATCAAGGATAGTATTGATTTTGTGAGTGAAAATGATGCATTGCTTACCCTTGGGATTAAACCCGACAGGCCGGAAACCGGATACGGGTATATACAGGCAAACCGTAAGAAACCTGTTAAAGGCTATGGTAATCTGATGGAAGTAAAGACATTTACAGAAAAACCTGATTCCGACCTCGCCAGGAAATTTATTCAGAGCGGAGATTTTTACTGGAACTCAGGGATATTTATCTGGAATATAAAATCGATCACTGCAGCCTTTGAAAAATATATGCCTGATTTGTTTGCAGCTTTTGATGAAGGTAAAAAACTCTTCGGAACAAAACAGGAAAAGAGCTTTATCGGCAGGACATATGCCGAATGCCGAAGCATCTCGATAGATTATGGTATTATGGAAAAGGCCGATAATGTATATGTTATGTGTACAGATATCGGCTGGTCTGATCTCGGAACCTGGAGCTCGCTATATGAACATTCAGTAAAAGGTAAGAAAGAGAATGCTGTCCTCGGAGGTAATATTTTTTCATACGATAACAAAGGTAATATTTTTAATATCTCCCACGGCAAGGTGGCTGTCATCCAGGGACTTAAGGACTATATAGTCATTGAGACGGATGATGTTCTGCTTATTGTAAGTAAGGATGAGGAGCAGAACATCAAACACTACCTTGAGGATGTAAAGAACGAGACGAAGGAGAGGTATCTGTAGGGAATTTCGGAATGCGGATTTGGAGGAATCCCGAGTATTCGGGATGACGACATCCCGCTTTACGGGAGTCGATTGCGGATTATTCTTATTTCGGATTTCGGATTGTGGATTGCGGATTATTTTTATTTCCGGTTGTTTTGTTTTGCTGTTTTACCTGATGCTGTGAAGATTGCTGTAAGTTCATTTGATTCCTGAATTAAGGATTCAAGTTTCTCCTTACTCATCAAGTTAGCCTCAAGGATCATCTCAAGCCAGAAAAGAGACTCATCACATTCTTCTTCAACTACTGTTATTTTTGAAATGAAATCGGCGTTACTTCTTGCTCTGCAAGCTGAGCGATAATTAGCAGCAACCGATGTTCCACAACGAATCAACTGGTATCCAATAGTATTACCTGCTTTATTATTCGGAAGTTCCTCAACAAGATTAATAATTATTAAAGCAAATTGCTTTGTCCGTTTCTTTAATTCTTCCTTAGTCATTATCTTTTATTTTAATTATAATTCCGAAATCCGCAACCGAGCCGAAGGCGAGCTCGGCGAAGCCAATCCGCAATAAAAAACCCCGGGCTGTGGTCATTACTACTTGTAATCGATCGAGTGATCACCCGGGGTTCACAGGGGACTAATGAATCACATTATTCTACCCTGAATAGCACGAAAAAACGCAGCGATTGATAGT
>CAZDOM010000034.1:0-25466 GCA_964507015.1 uncultured Rikenellaceae bacterium
TGCCCTTATGCCCTTATGCCCTTATGCCGTTACGCCGTTAGTTTATCGTAAGGCTGATCTTCTTCTCCTCCATCATCTTTCTCATGTTTATAAGCGCATATCTCATTCGTCCCAATGCCGTATTGATGCTAACGTCGGTAATTTCGGCGATCTCTTTAAAGCTCATACCTGCATAATGACGAAGGATAACAACCTCTCTCTGATCATCCGGAAGAAGATTAATCATACGTCTGACATCCTTCTTGATCTGATTCCTGATAATGCTGTCTTCAATAGTATTTTCGGCCATTTTTTTTGAATTAAACAGATCTGCTTCATAATCATCATTCGAAACCGTGTTCATCTGTTTTAATCTCCGGAAATGATCGATAATAAGGTTATGGGCTATACGCATTACCCATGACAGAAATTTTCCATTATCGTAATATCTGCCTGACCGTACAGACTGTATTACCTTCATAAAGGTATCCTGGAAAAGATCCTCAGCAAGTGCCTGATCGCGTATATATAGACTAATATACCCGAATACTTTGTGTTTATGGCGGTGGATTAATTGCTCAAAGCAAGACTGCTCACCTTTTATGAACCTCTGTATCAGTTCATAATCGGAAATCACATTTTTCATATCTCTCTCTTTAAATTACCAAGAGTAGAGTTGTTTAATAGGCAGTCCTCCCTTATTAAGATATTTAACGTAACACAAAAGAAAGCAATTTTTTTTAATATGAAAATATTACTTTTGAAATTTAACAAAAATTTTACATTAACAGCCTGAAATCGGTGATGAACGGAAAAATTGAAATCAGAGGGGCGAGGGTTCATAATCTTAAAAATATCACTGTAAATATACCGAGGAACAGTCTGGTTGTAATCACAGGAGTTTCTGGTTCAGGTAAATCATCTCTTGCCTTTGATACAATATATGCAGAAGGTCAGAGAAGGTATGTTGAGAGCCTTTCCGCCTATGCACGCCAATTCCTTGGAAGAATGAATAAGCCGGAGGTCGATTTTATAAATGGCATCCCTCCTGCTGTTGCTATTGAACAAAAGGTAAATTCGCGTAATCCAAGGTCTACAGTAGGTACCTCTACAGAGATATACGACTACATGAGGCTTCTATTTGCCAGGATAGGAAGAACTTATTCTCCTGTATCAGGGAAAGAGGTAAAGAAACACAGTGTTGATGATATAGTCAGTTTTTTGGCATCTCTGCCGGAAGAAACAAGGGTCATAATCACCTCTTCAGGCGAAATACCTGATAATATTAACGTTAAAGAATACTTTGCTTTTCTGAGTAAACAGGGATTCGACAGAATTGAAACTAACGGTGAACTTATCCGAACTGATGAAATAACTAATAATGAAGATTTTAAGCCCGGACAACGGATCAATATAGTAATTGACAGGCTTATCATTACGCACTCAGAGGATAATTTCAGCAGGGCAGCCGATTCCGCACAAACAGCATTTCATACAGGCCAGGGCTACTGCCAGGTATTGATTATTAGTGAAAACGGTTACAGGAGAGAGAGCTTTTCAAATAAATTTGAAGCTGATGGTATACATTTTGAAGAACCCTCTGAATATCTGTTCAGTTTCAACAATCCTATAGGTGCCTGCCCTGTTTGTGAAGGATACAGTAAAATTATCGGTATCGATGAGAACCTTGTCATTCCTGACCAAAACCTGTCTGTATTTGAAGATGCAGTTGCATGCTGGAGAGGTGAAACAATGAAAAAATGGAAGGAAAGACTTATTAATAATGCCAATCTCTTTGATTTCCCAATACATAAGCCATATTACCAGCTGTCAGAAGAACAAAAAGAACTCCTTTGGAAAGGAAACAAATATTTTTACGGATTAAACCGTTTTTTTCAACATCTTGAAGAAAAAAAATTCAAGATCCAGTATCGTGTTCTTTTAAGCAGATATCGTGGTAAAACTATCTGTCCTGAATGCAAGGGATCAAGACTGCGAAAGGAAGCAGGATATGTTAAAGTTGAAGGTAAGACAATACAGGAGCTCTCTTTCATGCCTGTTGATGAACTTTATGATTTCTTTACAAATATATCACTCCCTGATTCAGATGCTGCAATTGCAGACAGGCTTCTTAAAGAGATAACTATAAGACTTCGGTTTCTCATCGATGTGGGATTACCCTACCTTACCCTTGACAGACTCTCTTCAACACTTTCAGGAGGAGAATCACAGAGAATAAATCTTTCAACTTCACTTGGCAGCAACCTTGTGGGGTCAATGTATATTCTTGATGAACCCAGTATAGGGCTTCATCCCAGGGATACAAATCTTCTTATAAAGGTCCTGAAAGAGCTGCGTGACCTTGGTAATACTGTAATTGTTGTTGAACATGAAGAAGAGATTATAATAGCGGCTGATGAGATTATTGATATGGGCCCGGAAGCAGGAAGGCTTGGTGGAGAGGTTGTTTTTCAGGGAGGGCTTGATCTGACAAGCTCAAATCCTTCACTTACAGCCTGTTATTTAAGCGGAAGACTTACTGTACCTGTTCCTCAGGTAAGAAGGAAATGGAATAGTTATATCGAAATAGGCGGGGCAAGGGAAAACAACCTGAAATCAATTGATGTAAAATTCCCTCTTCATACGATAACTGCGGTTACCGGGGTAAGCGGGTCAGGAAAATCAAGTCTGGTATCGGATACCTTGTACAGGTATCTTTCCAGAATAATTAAAGGTAATAATCTGCGACCCGGAAGTTTCAGAGAAATGAGAGGAGATATAAAAGGTCTAACTGGTATTGAGATGGTTGATCAGAATCCCATAGGAAAATCAAGCAGATCAAATCCGGTAACCTACCTGAAAGCATACGATGAGATAAGAAGGCTTTTTTCGGAACTCCAGGCATCAGTACAGAATAATTTCAAGGCATCTCACTTTTCTTTTAACATTGAAGGCGGAAGATGTGAAGAGTGCCAGGGAGATGGCATAATACGTGTGGAAATGCAATTCATGGCCGATGTTGAACTTACCTGCGAAGCATGTAAAGGCAAAAGGTTTAAAAAAGAGATCCTTGAAGTTAGATATCATGGAAAAAACATCTTTGATATACTGGAAATGACCATTAATGAGGCTATCGATTTCTTTAAGAATCATCCCGGGAAGAATGAAAAGAGGATCATTGAAAAGCTAAAACCATTATCAGATGTAGGCCTTGGTTATATAAAGATGGGGCAGTCTTCAAGTACTCTTTCCGGTGGTGAGAGTCAGCGTGTAAAGCTTGCCTATTTCCTGAGCCAGGAAAAAGATACCGGAAATATCCTGTTTATTTTTGATGAACCCACAACAGGACTTCATTTTCATGATATTAACAAACTGCTTAAATCCCTCAACGCACTAGTGGATCATGGTCACTCAGTAATACTTATAGAACATAACCAGGAGGTTATAAAAAGCTGTGACTGGATAATAGATCTGGGTCCTGAGGGTGGCGAAAATGGAGGTTATGTTGTCTTTGAAGGGATACCGGAAGATCTTGTGAAGTGCAAAGAATCACATACTGGCAGGTATCTTGCACCCAAATTAAAAAAATAGGGATGTTACATGCAACATCCCCACAAAATCATTTATCTTATTCCCGGTTACTTCTTCAGTTTAAATCCGAACATTATAGCAACACATCCGCTTGCAGGTGTATCACCTGCCTGATTAAATGAAGAAACCTTTATCACAAGCTTTAATTGCTGGCTTGCTTCAAGTTTAAAATCCCAGGTACTTGAATAGTCGTTATTCTTATTGGAATAAAGGACATTTTTGTCTATATCAACGATCCTAAACTCTATAGCAGGAAGACTGCTTTCGCCTACAATTGCAACCCTGTACTCCATGTCGGAGTAAAATGTTTTATATAGTTCTGCCTCTTCGCCTTCAACCAGGACTGCTGCATGATAATTCCCGTCATGTGTATAATTCTCCAGTTCAGGAAGACACTCCTTTTTGGCAAATGCTTTACATTGCGCGTCAGCGTAACTATTTAAGGCAAAAATAAATAATGTAATTAACGATATTGTCTTTAATAGTTTCATAACATAATTATTTTACAAATGAATTTCTTATCTCTGCAACAACCTTTGATAATTCCATAAATACCTCCGGAGTCATATCTGTTTTTACCTGAGATTTCAGTACTGTAGTATTGGAAGCGGGATCATATTCAGGTCTGATAGGTGATGTATCAATTTTTATCTTGTCGAAAACATTTTTCAGTTTTGCTACCTCAACGATCAGATCATCTACTGCCGGGTTGCCTTTACTCCCTTCAAGCAGATTAAGAAGTATGTCAATTGAAAGTTTCTGATCAATTATCCTTCCTACAAGCTTGTTGGTATTAATATTAAACTCATCCATATCAACCAGCTGTGTTGAGATATAAAGTCCTTCAACCCATCCTCCTACAAGGACCATGGCAGCAGTTGAAGGCTGATCATTATCTGCGAGGTATGAATTAGAATTCATGAACGTCTGGGATACTATATCCATTATAACCTCACTATTGTTAATATTTTCCTCAAGTCGGTCAATATCCTCCTGTTCGATAGCCTTAAGTATACCCAGCCCGTCAGCCATCTTCTTTGCAGCTTCCATATAGTCTATAAGCAACTGTGTTTGCTCATACAAACTTGCAAAGCTCAGATCACACGTATAAACGCCCAGGTTAAGAGCCATTGACTTGCTTGTTACATATGTATTAACATTAGTAACCGGGTTCAGTAGATTTTCATCAAATCTAGCACCTGCAGATTTAATAAGCTGTGCCGACTCTAGCGGAGATGGTAATGCATTGAATATCTTCTCGGCCTGCTTAATATCCTTTAATATTTCAGTATTATCCTGTGGTATCTGAACCTGTAGATCCTCTTCAGGAGCTTTTTTACCACCTTTACATGCAGTAAGAAAACTTAAGGACAGAATGAATACAAATAAAATACCCGAATTAATTCTGTAGTGTTTATTCATAATTTAAATATTTAATTGTCTATATCTAATCAACGACTAAATTAGTATAATATTTTTATATTTTCAAAAACAGTGCCATGTAATTAATTCATTACAAACTAAAATAAAAATTTCAATACTGGAAATATAATTAATCTTCGGCGGAAAAGTATTTCATGAATTGTGTTCTTTCAAAGACTATTGGCTTATTGTAATTATGCCAGTTCAGCTTTCCCCTGAATTCTTCAACAGATCCGAATCCTTTCCTGTCCATCCAGTTCTCAATCTGTTTATTCATCTCTCTAAGGAAAGGTATTCCTTTATTATATAGCACTGAGCAGACCTGGACTGAATGGGCACCTGCAAGCAGGTATTTTACGGCATCAGCACCACTGTGAACCCCTGTTGATGCCGAGATATCAATCTTAATATCCTGTGAACTTGCCATTGCAATCCACCTGAGAACATGCCTTTTTTCATTTTCTGTACTGAATATTGCTGCAGGAACAATATCGATCTTATCTATATTAACATCAGGCTCGTAGAATCTGTTAAACATTACTACTCCATTTACACCTCTCATATAGAACTGATCGATCATATAAAGGATATTGGAAAACCTGAAACCAATTTTTATTACAATTGGTATGTTCACCACCTTTTTCAGCTTTTCAATCAGATTGAAGTATACTTTCTCAGAATCTACAGAGTTTTTTTTCCTGTCAACAGGAAGAAAAAAGACATTTATCTCAAGAGCATCAGCTCCAGCATCAGCTATGTTTTTTGCAAAACCTGTCCAGCCTTCCGACGAAATGCAATTTATACTGGGAATTACAGGAATATTTAAAATCTCCTTAGCTTTTCTTATCAGATTAAGATACTCTTCAACAGAGTTTGATTTGATATAATTTGCCAGATAATCATCTGCCTCGGGGTATAATCCTGGAGGATGTATATTGATTGAATGATTTATCTGTTCTTCAAAGAGCGATTTAAGAACAACAGCCCCTGCACCATTATCTTCTGCTTCTTTAAGCAACCCGGGTGTCGAAGTAAGCCTGCTGCTGCTGACAATCAGAGGACTTTTCAGATGGAGCCCCAGATATTTAACAGAAAGTTTCTCCATATATTAAATAATATTCATTTATAATCTGTCTCCAAATATAATACTTCCAATCCGTATCACGGTACTCCCTTCTTCAATAGCAATCCTGTAATCACCCGACATACCCATTGATATTTCACTGAATGAGGAGTGCTCATGGAAATATTTGTTTTTAAGCTCATTAAAATAACTGTACAGATTTCTGAATTCCTGTCTCACCTGATCACTATCGTAAGTAAAAGTTCCCATACCCATTACTCCGCATAACCTAATATGCTTCATCTGTCTGAATTCTTCTGATTCAATCACTTCCATTACTTCCTGAAGATTAAAACCAAATTTTGTTTCCTCCATGGCAATATGGAATTGCATCAGGCAGTCTATAACCCTTCCATACTTCGACGCTTCGTTATTAATGACTCTGAGAAGTTTGAATGTATCAACCGATTGGATCATAGTAATAAAGGGTACAATATATTTTACCTTATTGCTCTGGAGGTGACCAATAAAATGCCACTTTATATCAGTCGGCAACAGTTCCCTCTTCTCTGTAAGTTCATTCACCCTGTTCTCACCAAAAATCCTGAGTCCTGTATTATATGCCTTAAGTATATCATCCGCTGTTTTTGTTTTTGAAACAGCTACCAGTTTAACATTAGCAGGTATCTCTTTTTTAAGTTTGATGATATTTAAAGCAATATCTGTCATAATGGCCTTTTCATAAAGTAAAATTTCAAAAAGGAATCAATAGCAAATATAATGGTTTTCCTCTGAGGAACTTTCACTGAGAGACACAGAGCAGATATTAATCCAGGAGATGAATTACTAGTCCGCTGCGAAGCTTTGGCTCAAACCATGTTGTCTTTGGCGGCATAATATTACCGGTATCGGCAATTGTAATGAGCTGCTTCAACGATACCGGATAAAGGGCAAATGCCACTTTCATCTCACCTGAGTCAACTTTTTTCTTAAGTTCTTTTAGTCCGCGTATACCACCCACAAAATCAATCCGTTTGGATCTCCTGATATCCTGGATGTCAAGTATTGGTGTAAGAACCTGGTTGGCAAGGATTGTCACATCAAGTCCTTCAACAGGATCATTATCATTATATGTTCCTTCTCTTGCTGTAAGGCTGTACCAGTTACCATCGATATACATTGAAAAATTATGCAGTTTGCGTGTTTTATAAATCCCGGGACCCTTATTACTTATTTCAAAAGCCTTTTCAAGACGGTATAGAAATTCTTCAACTGTTAATCCGTTAAGATCCTTTATTGTTCTGTTATAATCTATAATTCTAAGCTGATTATCAGGAAAATGAACTGCCAGGAAGTAGTTATATTCTTCAGTTTCGTTATGTCCGGGATTACTATCACGTTTTTCCTTACCTACAAGGGCAGCCGCTGCTGTTCTGTGATGTCCGTCAGCAACATATGTTGCCGGAACCTTTTCTGCAAATAGTTTTTCAATCTGGCTGTTTAACCCGGGATTACGCACAACCCAGAAATGATGTCCGAAACCATCTTCAGCTGTGAAGTCATATTCCGGTTTTTCCTTCTTTACTATTGTGCTAATGATATCATCTATCTCTTTAACAGCATGATAGGTCAGGAATACAGGTTCTATATTAGCATTATTCCGACGGATATGTATCATTCTGTCCTGTTCCTTATCGGGTCGTGTAAGTTCATGCTTTTTAATTCTTCCCTCCAGGTAATCATCCACAGATGCACATCCGGCAATTCCATACTGTGTACGGCCAGCCATTGTCTGTGCATAGATATAAAAGTGTGGTTCCTTATCCTGTACCAGCCACCCTTTTTTCTGCCATAGGGCAAAATTGGCTACTGATTTTTCATATACTTCGTCTGAATGAACATCAATATCCACCGGAAGATCTATTTCAGCCCTGGTAATATGAAGTAAAGAGCAATCCTTATCCTTTGCCATCCCTCTTGCCTCATCAGTATTCATAACATCATAAGGCAGGCATGCCAGCTCTTTTGCAATTTTCCGAGGTGGTCTTAGTCCCCTGAATGGTTTTACAATTGCCATAAGCAACTTGTTTCTACTTGTTTAACCTGTATTTTTCAACTCCTTTTGTGAAATAATCAACTATTTGCCGGGCAGCTGCTGCACCTGCATTAATATTTGCCTCTTCAGTTTGAGCTCCCATCTTTTTTGCAGTGAACAGGTATCTTCCTTTATATTTATCTTCAAAAACGCTTTTACAATCAGGCTCAATATCAGACAGGTATGAAAGATCATCACGTTCTTCAAAGGCTTTCAGTATTCCCTCTTCATCAATAAGTTCTTTTCTTGCTGTATTTACAAGTACTCCATTCTGAGGCATTCTGCTTATCAATTCATACCCTACTGATTTTCTTGTCCGGTCATTAAAAGGCATATGGAGAGAAATGTACTGGCACCTTGAATACATTTCAAAAATATTTGTGCATTGTTTTGCACTGTTATTCTTCATTATCCTCTCACTTACAAAAGGATCATATGCATAGATATCCATACCAAATCCACGGGCAATATCTGCAACATATTTCCCAACATTACCAAATCCATGCAATCCGATTGTTTTAATTCTCAGTTCGCTTCCTGTTTTGCCGCTGAAGCCACCTCGTATCTTAAATAAAATTAATTCGAAGACAAGTTCTGCCACTGCATTGGCATTCTGACCCGGGGTATTCATTGCAATAACATTGTTATCCGTACAAGCCTGAAGGTCAATATTATCATATCCTGCACCTGCTCTGATAACAATCTTCAGGTTCTTTGCGGCTTTTATAACTTCGCCCGTAACCTTATCACTTCTTACTATCAGTCCATCAGCCTCAGACACTGCATCCAGTAGCAATGAAGTATCAGTATAGTTTTCAAGCAGAGCTAGTTCATATCCTGCAGCTTCTGTTACTTCACGAATTTGCCTGATAGCAACAGGGGAAAATGGTTTTT
Organism: uncultured Rikenellaceae bacterium; assembly: GCA_964507015.1. Taxonomy (GTDB): domain Bacteria; phylum Bacteroidota; class Bacteroidia; order Bacteroidales; family VadinHA17; genus LD21. The sequence goes on from CAZDOM010000034.1 coordinate 9,045, forward strand.
CCGTTGCAACGAGTATCTTCATAATCAAGTAAGTAATTAATTATTACTTTCAAATTCCTTCATTGTATCTATAAGAGCTAAAACACTTTCTTTTGGAAGAGCATTGTATGTCGAGGCCCTGAAACCTCCAACTGACCGGTGCCCGGCAATTCCAATCATACCTCTTGATTTTGCAAAATCAGCAAATTGCTGCTCCATATCTTTATATTCATCAGCCATTACAAAACATATATTCATCACTGACCGGTCATCAGGTTCATGCACTGTAGGTACAAAAAGCTTATTCCTGTCAATTTCATCATACAGCAATTGTGCTTTTTCTATGTTTTTCTTCTGCATTTCTTTCACACCACCAAGCTCTTTAAGCCATTTAAGTGTTTGCTGAGCTGCAAATACAGCAAAAACAGGGGGTGTATTGAACATCGATTCTGAAGTTATATGTGTCCTGTAATCAAGCATTGTCGGTATCGGGCGTATTACTTTCCCCAGGATATCCTCCTTTATTATTACGAGGGCCACTCCTGCCGGAGCAAGGTTCTTTTGCGCACCAGCATATATTAAAGAATATTTTGAGACATCAACAGGCCGGCTGAAAATGTCAGATGACATATCGGCTACAAGTGGAACACTCACATCAGGATCCTTCTTGATTTCTGTCCCATATATAGTATTGTTGGTTGTAATATGAAAATAGTCAGCATCGGACGGAACAATATAGTCCTTTGGTATATAACTGAAGTTCTTATCTTTTGAAGATGCCACCTCAACGGTGTCACCATAGATTTTTGCCTCCTTGAATGCTTTGTTTGCCCATGAACCTGTAACAAGATATGCTGATTTATTAACCATGAGGTTCATGGGTACCATGGCAAACTGCAGGCTGGCTCCTCCACCAAGAAAAATGACCTTGTATTCGGAAGGTACTTCCAGCAACTCCCTTACAAGTGAAATGGTATCATTCATACATGCAATAAATTCCTTGCTGCGGTGAGATATCTCCAAAACAGATAATCCTGAACCTGCAAAATCTTTTATTCCTTCGATTGTCTTATCAAGAGTATATTGAGGCAATATTGAAGGTCCTGCGTAGAAATTGTGTTTTTTCATGATCTCATATCATTTATAAATTAATAATTACATTTCAAGTCTCTATTTTAGCTGCTCTCATATATTTATAATTCTAATTAGAGCAGCTTAATTTAATTAATATTCACTGTCAACCAGTATCCCATTCTTTATTACAGGTATTTTATCGGTGAAATCAGCAGTAACACAAAATATGATACAATCATCCAGATCCTTATCTCTCAGTCGGGTACGTTGAGCAACCTTATCGATATAACCAGGGAGATCATCTTTTGCCAGTGACCAAAGGTCGAGGGCAGCCAGTGTTGAATCGCATATTGTATAGTAAAGTGTACTGTTCATAATTCTTTCAGCCATAGCACCGGCACATATTGTATCTTCAAGATTAAACCTGTTTTTCCAGCCTGCACAGAATAACACAACATCTTTTTCCTGATTTATTATCCATCTGGTTATAGCAGTTATGTTAAGAAAAGAACCTATTGCTATTGCATTTGCTGAAGCTGCCATTTTTATTATGCCGGTACCATTTGTTGTACTGTATACAATTGTTTGTTCTTCAACTTTCTCGCGGGTAAAGTTAAAAGGGCTGTTACCAAAGTCGGCAAAATCAAGAACCAATCCATCGCGTTCGGCAGCAACAAGATAGCCAAGTTCCTTATATGCTCTTGCCTCATCAATTTCAGCAACCGGAATTATAGATGTAGCTCCATTGGCAAAAGCAGTACAAATTGCTGATGTGGCACGCAGAATGTCTATTATAATGACTATTGAATCTGCATGCTGGTCAGGCTCGTATAATGCCGGCGAAAAACATGTTTCAAGCTTTCGTTTTCCCATTAGAGTAATTTAAACTTCGTGTCAGTGGGCCGGTATTAGGATACCGTTATATTGTCGTACAGTTATCCCTTATAAAATGGAAGATTTACAACCTTTGCCTTCAGGTCCTTATTCCTGATACGGATATATATCTCAGTATCAGGCTTACAGTAATCTTTTATAAGGTATGCCATACCGATACCCTGTTTCAGCATCGGCGACATAGTACCTGATGTAACCTCCCCTATTAAATTCCCTTTATCATTAACAACTTCATAATGCTGGCGCGGTATTCCACGGTCAATCATTATAAATCCCTTAAGCCTCCTTTCAACTCCCTCATTTTTGTGTTTTAGAAGCAGTTGTTTGTCTATAAAATTTTTCCCATCAGTAAATTTGGTAATCCAGCCCAATCCTGCCTCTATCGGTGATGTCTGTTCATTAATATCATTACCATAAAGGCAATATCCCATCTCAAGTCTCAGGGTATCTCTTGCTCCAAGTCCTATAGGTTTTATACCAAATTCATTCCCTGCTTCAAAGATAGCATTCCATAACCTGCTTCCATCCTCATTAGGTATATATATCTCACATCCTCCGGCGCCTGTATATCCAGTAGTAGAAAATAAAACATTCTTAATACCTGCAAACTCAATCTCTTTAAAAGTATAATATTCCATATCAATGACAGGATATTCTGTCAGTTTTTGCATTGTCTTCAGTGCAAGAGGCCCTTGTATTGCCAACTGGGCTGTATCGTCGGATGCATTAATAAGATCCTTTCCCGGAATTATATTGAATTTTAAAGCATTTTTCACACACCAGTTCCAGTCTTTTTCAATATTGGCAGCATTTACCACGAGCAGATATTTTTCAGTATTGAACCTGTATACAAGAAGATCATCAATTATACCTCCCCTACCGTTCGGAAAACATGTATATTGAACCTTACCATCATAAAGATTGGAAACATCGTTAGATGTAATATACTGTAGGTAATCAGTTGCAGTTGGTCCTTTTACCCAGAATTCTCCCATATGGGATACATCAAAGACACCTGCTTTCTCTCTGACAGTAATATGTTCATCATTAATTCCGGAAAATTCAACCGGCATGTTATAACCGGCAAAGGGCACCATTCTGGCACCAGCTTTAATATGGAATTCAGTAAATGGAGTGATTTTCATTTTATTATCTTTGGATTTAACCACTAAGTATGCATTATCGAATGCAAAGGACGAAAAGTTTATTTGAAAAGAGAATGACGATTATCAGAATTCCAGAATTTTGAATTCAACTCTTCTGTTCATTTTTCTTCCTTCTGCTGTTGCATTATCGGCAATCGGTTGATTAGGTCCATATCCCACATATTCAAGTCGTGAACGATCTATTCCTATCCGTACAAGGTATTCCACAACTGCCTGTGCTCTTGTTTGAGAAAGTCTTAAATTGAGGGCTAAGCTCCCTGTATTATCCGTATGCCCCGATATTTCAATACGCATCAACGGGTTATCTTCCAGAATACCGACCAGCCTGTCAAGTTCAGAATACGAACTTGTTGTCAGAACTGATTTACCAGTTTCAAATAGAATATTATTCAGAACGACTTTTTTTCCTACTTTCACCTTTATAAGTGAAACATCCAGTTTAAATGACTCATTGGTATATGCTTCAGTAATATCTATTCTTTTCATTTCCGAGAGGAATCCACTTGCTCTGAAATCGACCATATATGGTTTTTTATCAGGCAGCTTTATTCTGTAAGTACCATCAACGTCGGAACTTGCTGTTGTACCGGCTGCAAGATCTGTAGATAAATCAATAAGGTCAATTTTTGCCATAACAGGATCTCCTGAGTCAGAATCATACACACGGCCAATAAGATATACAACCGCCTCTTTGGGAGGTTCTGGTACAATAACTGGTTCAGGGATTACCTCTTTAACAATTACCACTGTATCTCTTATTAGCACTGTATCAGCAGGTGGTGGAGCTTCCTGGATAACTGGTTCAGGAGGCAAAAGCCTCCCTCTGTAAATATCAAGGCCTCCCATACCCCCGGTTCGGTTTGATACAAAATAAAAGGAGCTATCATCAGCCGGCACAGGTTGATAGAACAGCTCATCCCACGGTGTATTAAGCGGATTACCGAAGTTGACCGCTTTTTCCCATACCCCGGCTTCGTTCCTTGTAGAATAGAATATATCATATCCCCCCATTGAAGTATGTCCTCGTGATGCGAACCATAAAGTATCTCCGCTCTCAGAAAAACGCAGTGATTCTTCATCATAAGCACTGTTTATCATCGGACCGGCATTCACAGGTTTTGACCATTTATGGTCTTTTATCTTTTTAACCATGTAAATATCTTTTCCGCCAAATCCATTCTTCCCTCTGTCAGTTACAAACCATACCTCGTCTCCTGACGGTGAAAATGTAATCGATGTTTCTGAACCCCTGGTATTTATCTTAAAAGGTACTGACGATGGTGATTTCCACTTACCTCTTTTTCTTTTTGAGACTTTGATATCCCCACCGTTTTCATATCCCACATATATATATAGTTCTTCGCCAGAGGGTGTAAGGTAGAGAGGGGTCTCACAAAGATCTGTAGTAAGCTTCTTCCCGGGGGTGATCGGATAAGTCCATGTATCATTATTCCTTATCGAGAAAAAGATATTCTCGTCAAATTTCGAATCATCATATTTTGTTTTCGATCCTGGCAATTTACGTCTTGAAGCAAAATACATTGTCTCACCGTCAGAAGATAAAATTGCTCCGTAATCATCAGTATCTGAATTTATTTCGGAACCGGCATTTCTTATTTCCAGCCTGAGAGTATCTTTTATTATCTCGATGGCAGAATTACACTCCTCAATATATTTTTTGGCTGCAGCAATACCCTCCTTAGGCTTTTTAATACCTGAATCAAGATACAGGTTATAGTTTTCTATTGCCTTTTCATATTGTCCTGAATATTGAAGAGCTCTTCCTGTAAGCAGATGGATATCATCAGTTATATCGAGATCAAGTTCAATAGCTTTCAGAAAGAAGTCGATGGCCTCCTCCTTATTATCCGAAAAAAGAGCAGCCACACCTGCTTTATAATTTAATTCCGGATTGCTTCCATTGTATGCTATGGCTTTAAGATATTCATCATATGCACTACTATACCAAACCCCTTTTGCAGTATAATAACTGTCACCTTCATTAACATGTTTCCATGCTTCCCTGAATCCTTTTTTTTCCTTCTTGAATTCCTTTTTACGTATGGCTATATCCGACTGTGCATTTAGGAATGAAGTGGAAATAAATAAAATGAAACTCAGAGTATATATAAACTTCTTCATATTGCAGATTTTAATTATTTCAAAAGTAGTACTTATTTCATTTTATAAAAAGTCTTTTCCCGACTTCATTAAAGATTTTATCAGAAAAAAATATTGTTATATTTGCTTTTTATCTTAAACCAAAATCCGGTTTTTATATTGTATAATAATGGATTACAAGTATATAAATGTTGAATATCTGGAATCGGTATCCGGAGGAGACAATAGCATTATTGTTGAATTAGTTACACTTTTCAGAGAGCAGGTCGAAGAATTTTGTACAGAGATGGAATCTCTTCTTGCTGCAAAAGATTATTATAATCTTGGACTGCTCGCTCATAAGGCAAAGTCATCCATTGCCATTATGGGGATGAACGATTTGGCTGCCATGCTCAAGACATTTGAGCTCCAGGCTAAAGGAGGAACAGAGTCAGAAAAGTATGAATCCTATGTAAAAAGGTTTAAAGCAGATACCACAGAGTCACTAAAAGAGCTTGATGATCTTATAAATAACATTTAAAGCAGTCGTGCATGATAAATGTAGAGAAAAAAGACAATACAGAAATCATAACCTTTACGATTGATAAGATCAATGCACTGATTACTGAAGATCTGAGGACAGAGATTAGTAAAATATTTGAAAATGCAAACTCGAAGATAGTCATTAATCTCAAGGGGGTTAATTATATTGACAGTTCCGGCTTCGGTTGTTTTTTATCAATTATGAAAGTCGCAAGGAACAATTATGGAACTATGAAATTTGTTAATCCGGAATCATCTGTTATGGAGGTATTTAAAACTCTTCATCTGGATACTATTTTCGAGATATATGATAACCTCGATACCTGCCTGGAATCCATGAAATAAGCCTTCAGCGTTAGCACATTATACCATCTGCTGACCCTTCGATTCTGCAATATTGAAAGCCTTTTGTACTGACTCCTGTGCTTTTAAAGTGAAATTTATTTTAAGTCTTCCCAGGGCGATTTGTAAAAGAATTTTTCCAAATCATTGTATATGATTATTTGAACCAAAAAAAAATTCATAACTTCAAGACCGAATAATAATAATGATCTTCTATGAGTGAAAAGATCCTTGAAACCCTGATGCAGTTATTTGCTCTGATAGCAAAACCGCAGGCCGATGATACTGAAAGACGTGGTGTTGTTGAGGCTTTCCTGAAACGTCTTCTGAACAAGGAGCTGGTAAAAGTATATCTGGCAAAATATGATGAATCATTTGAAGAAGCAAGAAAGAAACTTGAAAAGAGTAGTGCTGAACGCCGTGAAGGGGCAATAGCAATAAGAATAAGGAAACTCTGCAAGGATATAAACGAACAGGGTCAGCTTGCACAGGAACAGAGAATAGTCGTGGTTATTCAGGCTCTTGAATTCTGTAAGTCAGGCAGCAATGAGATAAGCCAGCTTGAGCTGGGATTTATAAGCACACTGGCTGAAGGACTTAATATTACCGAGGAGGAATACAATTTAGTAGAAGGATTTGTACGTAATTCCTTTGACAATATTCCTGATCACCAGAATATTTTGTTAATTGATGGCAAGGAAGAATCAAACCTTAAAGAAGCAAAGCACGTCTATAAAGAGCTTCTCAAGGGACAGATCTGGATTCTTTTCGTACCGTCGGTATCAATGTATTTCACCAGGTTCAAAGGATCGGGTGAATTATCAATGAATGGGCAGTTACTTCATGAAGAGAAAATCTATCCATTCAGCCAGGGATCCTCAATAAAGGGATATAAAGTAAAACCCATTTACTACTGGGATGTCACCATGCAGTTTATGAAAGAGGAATTCAGGGCTTCAAGGGTAGTATATGAAGTGAATAACCTTGAATACAGATTCAAGAGCGGCAAGGTAGGTATCCATCATATGAGTTTCAGGGAGGAATCCGGAAAAATGGTTGGTATTATGGGTGCTAGCGGAGCCGGTAAATCAACTCTTCTCAGTGTATTGAATGGTATTAATGAGCCCTATGATGGTGAAGTATTAATTAATGGAGTGAGCATTCACAAGGAGAAAGAAAAGATCAAGGGACTGATCGGTTATGTATCTCAGGATGATCTACTTATCGAAGAACTTACTGTTTTTGAGAATCTATATTACAACGCCAAGCTTTGTTTCGATAATCTCACTGATGAAGAGATAATTGAAAGAGTTGATAACACTTTGAAGAACCTTGGCCTTTTCGAGATTCGCGATATGAAGGTAGGCAGTCCCCTCAATAAAAAGATAAGCGGCGGACAAAGAAAAAGGCTGAACATATCGCTTGAGTTGATCAGGGAACCTTCAATAATGTTCCTTGATGAACCCACATCCGGACTTTCATCACGTGATTCTGAAAATATTCTCGACCTTCTCAAGGAACTTGCCCGTAAAGGAAAGCTTCTGTTTATCGTGATCCATCAGCCCTCCTCTGACATTTTCAAGATGTTTGATAAGCTGATTATCCTTGACACTGGTGGATATCTTATTTACAATGGCAACCCGATTGAGTCGATAGAATACTTTAAAAGAAAAATTGAACAGGCTAATTATGCTGAGAGTGAATGTTATGTCTGCGGAAATGTAAATCCGGAACAAATATTCAATATTGTTGAAACGAGGGTATTTACTGAAAGCGGTCAGCCCACAGACACACGGCGTATTTCACCTGCTGACTGGAGCAACCACTATAATGTTGAAATGAGTGATGAGGAAACAATTGATCCGGGGACCGCTATCCCTGAGATCAACTTCAAAACTCCAAATAAATTAAAACAGTGGCTTGTTTTTACCAAACGTGATATACTCTCCAAGATTGCCGATTCTCAATATATGCTTATAACTCTTCTGGAGGCACCGGTTCTTGCTTTTGCACTTGCATTTCTCATCAGATATTTCGATGAAAGCGCTTCAAATCCAAAATATACACTATATGACAACAGCAACCTGCCGGTTTACATTTTCATGTCAGTGATAATAGCCATATTTATGGGCCTGACTGTGAGTGCTGAAGAAATAATAAAAGACAGAAAAATCTTAAAGAGGGAGGCATTTCTTAATTTAAGCTGGAACAGCTACCTTTTGTCAAAGGTATTTGTGCAACTTGCTATTTCAGCCGTTCAGGCATTAACATTTGTAATAATTGGCAATCTCATTACCGGTATCAGGGGTATGTGGTTTGATTACTGGCTTGTTCTATTCAGTTGCTGGGCCGGAGCCAATATTATGGGATTGATTATTTCCGACAGTTTCAAGGCTGTAGCAACAATTTATATGTGGATCCCTTTCCTTGTTATACCTCAGATTATTTTGAGCGGTATAATGGTAAAATTCGAAAAACTGAATCCCAATCTGTCGTCCCCGAATTCTATCCCGTTTTATGGTGAATCTATAACTGCCCGATGGGGCTATGAGGCACTTGCTGTCAAACAGTTCAAGGATAATAAATATGAACGACAGTTCTATATATATGATAAAGCTATGAGCAAGGCTAAATATAAGAAAGACTTCTGGTATAATGAGGGTAAAGGTAAGATTGAGAATGTGAAGCTTGATCTTGAAAAGGGTACCAGAAGAGAGAATTTCAATGATAACCTGCTTGTTGTATATAATGAAATAAAGAAAGAAAGGGAGCTTACACCTGATATAAAATTTCAATATACAGAATCGCTGACACCTGACAAAATAACTCCTGAGATAGCGTCAGCTGCTTTCGATTATTTTGAATTGATCAGGAGGTATTATATAGCTTATTCAAATAATGCCAACGACAGGAAGCAGGCCCTGCTGACCAGGCTTCAATCTGAAGACGGTGAAGGATTTCTTAAACTAAGGGATATGTACACAAATGAATCCCTGGAGGAATTTGTTACCAACAAGAATGAGACAAATAAGGTTATTGAGTTTAAGGGAGAATTAATCCAGAAGATGGATCCTATTTATATGGATCCAAAGTATAACTTTATTAAAGCTCACTTCTATTCTCCTGTGAAAAAGATATTCGGATTTGAGATGGATACATATGTCGTAAATGTAATAGTGTTGTGGTTTATAACAATAATGCTGTATTTTGTCCTCTCTTTCAGGCTGCTTAAACGACTTCTTGAGTCAGGAGAGGTGGTCATGGGGAAGAAATTCAAAGGATCAGATTAGAAGAAGTCTATATATGGGGAAAAAATAAGAGGGACTTATACAATAAGCCCCTCTTTAAGTCTTTGGAAAAACCGATCTGTCAACAATCATTGCATAATAGAACTTTTTATTATTCTACTATTTCTATCATCTTAAAGGGTACTCTGATGATAGATTCATAATCTTCACCGGCTTCCAGCATGTCCTCGTCGTCCTCCTCATAATACCAGTTTACTTCTACTTCATTCTTGGCTTTATGAATCGCCTCAAGCTTTTTAAACACATCAAGTATACATTTTGAGGAACTTGTGTTGAAATATTCGAGCCTGATATTAACAACAGTCTTGTCAAGAGGCGATTCTTTATAACTATCGAGCCAATCAACAAGAGGCTTGTAAAATTCAACTGAGTTTTCCGGGATTGAACGTCCTTTGATCTCAAATACACCTTCGGATGAATCAAATTTAACAGTTGGGGTTTTTGGTGTTCCTTCAATAATGATCGGTTCCATTTTATTAAGTTTTAAAGTTTATTTATTTGAATGATTTTTCCCTAAATTATATTTCTTCGTTAACTAATATATTCAGATAAAAAAATGAATATTTGTCGTTGTATTCTTTAAAAGTATATTCAAGTTTATTCCCAGTTTTTCTTGCTATATCTACAAGACCAAGTCCTCCCCCTCCTTTTGCCGATATCCTCTGGTGATTCAGGATAAATTTATATAGTTCTTTTATCTCCTCATGTGAGGATCTGTTAATCCTTTTAATCTTCTCTTCGAGCTTCTCAATATTGTCAGCATGTACGAAGTTTCCAGTAATTATTTTATAACCCGCGTCAACTTTCTGAACTACAAGCAGCCCGTATTTATCTGATGCCTGATCCTCAAAATCATCCGGCACTTTATCAACATGATGGTAAAGATTCTGAAGACTTTCTACAAGTACATTATAGACCTTTTTCCTGAGTTTTGACTGCTCATTAACCTCTGCCATCTTATCTTCAACCGTGTCAAGAACATGATTGATAACATCAGAATCAACATTACCCTTATAAAAAAGGATAACATTATTCTTGGCATGGTCCTTTACATAATTCTCAATATCAAAGCTCATCTAAGCTTCTTTTTTGGATAAGGTCTCTTTTTCCGATAACAAATATAATAAAAATATGAAGTTACCAAATTATAACTTCTCCACTTGAATTTAACAATATATAACCGATTTTTTGATAAAGGTAGTAATTTATGATGATAAACGTAGTTTTTTAGTGACTTACGGTTTTACTGCTGTTTCCTCGTTCCGCTATACATTTCATATTCTGCAAGTATGCATTTCAAAGGGCCATTATAGAGGATACGTTTTGAGTTGGTCTTTAATCCGATATAGCCCAGGTATTCTTTTTGTGTTGTAATTACCCATGCCCTGTAACCAGAGAAATTATGCTTGAGTGCTGTTCCGATAATTCTGTACAATTCGTCAAGGTCTTCAGGTTTTAATCGCTCTCCATACGGGGGATTCAAAAACAGATAACCCTCTTCTTCTTTTGGTCTTATATCCTTAAAATCTGATAGATTGACCTTTATGGAGTCCGATAATCCCGCATTTCTTATATTAATGATAGTCTGTTTTACCGCCTGTTCTGATACATCACTTGCTGTTATTGAAACAGGACTTGGACAAATATGTTCATTTGTCTCTTTTTTGATCCGGTCAAATAGTTTTTCATCATAGTCGTTCCACCTTGTAAATCCAAAAGTAGCTCTGAATTTTCCCGGAGGAATCCTGCAGGCAATCATCCCTGCCTCGACAGGTATTGTACCTGAGCCGCACATAGGATCTGTAAGTGAAGCTGATGCATTCCAGTTTGAAATATGAAGTATTCCTGCTGCAAGTATTTCATTGAGAGGGGCTTCTGTAGTTGTTGTCCTGTAACCGCGTTTATATAATGGGTCCCCGGATGAATCAAGGGAAATATCAACATAGTCATTGCTGATATGCAGATTGACAATAACTGAAGGTTCCCTGGTGTCAATCCCCGGTCTCCTTCCACTCCTTTTACGGAAATAATCGGCAATCGCATCCTTCACAACCAATCCGGGATATGCACTGTGCTGAAATATCTTAGAATTAACAACGGAAACAACGGAGAATGTGTTTTCCGGATCCATAAAATCAGCCCATTCGATTTCTGAACTCTTACGGTAAAGATCCTCTTTTGATCTGATTCTGAATCCGGAAACATGTAAAAGTACTGAAAGTGCTGTTCTTGCACAATAATTAACCCTGTACATAGTTTCCTTGTCACCTGAAAATGAGACGGCCCTGTTCAGTATATTCACCTCTTTTATTCCCAGTTCACGAAGTTCTCCTGCAAGAACCTCCTCCAAACCATATAATGTCTTTGCAATATATTTCATAAGCAACTTAACCCGCAGTTAGATTTCCCAAAAATAATATTTTCCGGATCGGTACAATAAGTGATTTATTTTTCGTTTTAATATTTTATCAAAAAAAAGTACCTTTCCGCAAATTAAACAACAATAATTATGAAAAAATATTTAATACTCTTTCCGGTAATAATGCTTTCAACAATCCTGTTTACATCTTGTAAAAAAGAGCTGCCTCTCGCCGAGGCGATTATAGGAAAATGGGAGGTTACATCATATAAATATATTATCTATCAGAATAGTGTCAGAAAATCAGAAGTAACGATTTATATGGATGCTGGTGAAATAGCTATTCAGTTTGCTGAAGAGGGTGTCGGAATAATGTATGAAAATAACGAGATGGCAGGTAACTTTACATGGACACTTAGCGGCAGCAACCTTACACTGAATTTTGCCAATGGAGCAGTTATATGGGGTATTACTATTGATAAAGATATCCTTGTATGGTCATATACTGATAGTGAGATAGAAGGTGATGTTAATAACGAATATGAATTTTTCTACACCGCTGAAAGGACAGGTTAAGAATCATAATACCGTCAACTGTATCTATTGGTATCTGAGTATTTTATTGTAAGCATTATTATCTGAAATAATCTCAAGAGCTTTTTTGATCACCTTATCATCTTCATTTACGATACGATAGTATTCATTTGTCTCCCATAAATTATTTGCCACCAGGGCTTTCAGGACCATCAGAATCTCTTTCTCTGATATTCTGAACTGTTCTTCGATATATTTCACTCCTTCCTCCCCGCCTTTACCGATAAACTCTTTGATTTCATCCTCAGAGAATTTAAAGTACTCCATAAAATCATCAAATGTTTTGTATTCTGACTTTATTTCTTCCCTGTTCCTATCAGCATATTCAAGTACAAATGAATTGAGTATTCCTTTACGCACAAGTGCCCTGTAATAATCTGAATAATTGGCTGTGTCAGCAGGAACAAAAACATCAGGCATTATACCGCCTCCTCCGTAAACTGTCCGTTTGTTTATCAGTGTTGTAAATTTCAGCGAATCAGGAAAATGGATACTGTCTGCTGACATCATTTCACCAGTAGAGTATCTTTTATAGAAATCAGAGATATACTTTTCATACCCATCATTGTATGGTCTCTGTATCAACCTGCCTGTAGGCGTATAATATCTTGCAATTGAGAGTCTTATCATGGAACCATCAGTAAGATAATAACCATTTTGAACGAGTCCTTTTCCGAATGTACGTCTTCCGATTATAATACCTCTGTCCCAATCCTGGATAGCTCCTGCAAATATTTCGCTGGCTGAAGCTGATCCTTCATCAGTCAGTACAACCAGTCTGGACAAGGAAAGAATTCCTCCCCCGGATGATTTAAAATCTTCCCTGAGTTTCTTCCTGCCCTGGATATAAACCAGCAGATTCTTTGTTGAAAAGAAATTATTTGCCAGTTCAGTAGCAGCGGTCATTACTCCTCCGCCATTGCCACGGAGATCTATTATAATATTCTTCATATTACTTTCAAGAAGAGTGTTGAGAGCAATCTCAAATTCTTTTTCCGTGGTAACAGCAAACTTATTTAACTTTACATAACCAGTCTCTTTATCAAGCATATAAGCTGCATCAAGACTATTTATAGGGATTTTATCTCTTGTGATTGTAAAATCAAGAATGTCTTTTACTCCTTTTCTGAAAATATTAATATTCACTTTTGTCCCCTTGGTCCCAAGTAACCGGTTTCTCACTCCATTGGTAGAAATTCCTATTCCTGTAACCTTCTCTCCGTCGATATTGATTATCCTGTCTCCTGCTCTCAACCCCACCTTTTCTGATGGTCCCCCGGCAATGGGTTCTATGACTATAATAGTATCCTTGAGCAAATTGAACTGAATTCCAATACCTTCAAAATTACCCTGAAGGGGCTCATTCATATCCCTGACATCCTTTGCTGATATATATGTGGAATGAGGATCAAGATTCCTCAATATATCTATTATTACTGTTTCAGTCAGTTTATCAATATTGACTGTATCCAGATAAAATGCATCTATCAGGCTTAATGTCCTTCCTATTTTAAAAGTACCTTCATTCAAAACCTGACCTATTGCAACTTTTGAAACAAGTACAAATACTACTGCTATTATAACTCCTGTACGTCTTAACTTCATCTGTTAAATTTATTATTCAGATAACAATTTGTATGCCTTTTTTGTTTTCCAAATATATTATATTCCTATCGATCACCTCTGCCTACTGCCTACTGCCTACTGCCTACTGCCTACTGCCTACTGCCTTATCTATTCCCATTCTATTGTTGATGGAGGCTTAGAGCTTATATCATAAACCACTCTGTTTATACCTTTGACCCTGTTTATTATTTCACCTGATATTGCTGCCAGGAAATCATGCGGCAAAGGAGCCCAGTCAGCCGTCATGCCGTCAGTTGATGTTACTGCCCTGAGGACTATTGCATTTTCATATGTTCTCTCATCACCCATCACGCCAACTGACTGAACAGGAAGAAGGATTGTACCAGCCTGCCATACAGAGTCGTAAAGCCCATGTTTAATCAACCCTGATATGAATATATCGTCTGCCTCTTTTAGTATTTCAAGTTTTTCGCGTGATATTTTTCCCAGGAGTCGTACTGCCAGTCCTGGTCCGGGAAAAGGATGTCTTTTAAGGATAAAATCAGGTAAACCAAGGGAATAACCCAGTTTTCTGACCTCATCTTTAAACAGAAGTTTAAGGGGTTCAACCACCTTAAGGTTCATTATTTCAGGAAGGCCTCCCACATTATGGTGTGATTTAATTTTTGCAGAAGGACCATTTACTGATGTTGATTCAATGACATCAGGATAGATTGTACCCTGTGCCAGCCATTTTACATCCTTAATTTTATGAGCCTCTTCTTCAAATACTTCAATAAAGACCTTTCCAATTATTTTCCGTTTCATCTCCGGATCACTCACTCCCTCAAGGGCATCCAGGAATCTGTCGACAGCATCGACTCCAATGACATTGAGTCCTAATCCATTGTATGACTCAAGTACTTTCTGAAATTCATTTTTCCGCAGAAGCCCGTTATCAACAAAAATACATGTCAGATTCTCACCAACTGCTCTGTTTACCAGCGAAGCAGCTACAGTAGAATCAACTCCACCTGAAAGACCCAGTAAAACCCTGTCATTGCCCAGTTGTTTTTTAAGATTAGTTACTGACGACTCTGCAAACGAACCAGGGGTCCATGATTGCGAACATCTACATATTCCGGTAACGAAATTGGCAAGTATCGTGTTACCTTCCGTGGTATGATAAACCTCGGGATGGAATTGAATACCCCAGGTATTTTCTCCGTTAATATGAAAAGCGCCGGTTCTAACATTAGCTGTTGATCCGGTTATAATATAATTTTCAGGAAGCCTGGTTATAGTATCCCCGTGTGACATCCATACCTGTGTTCCTTTTGATATATTATTAAACAAGGGATCTGATATATTAATATCAACAAGATTTGCCCTGCCGTATTCACGGCTGTTTGAAGGTTTTACCTCTCCACCAAAATCCTGTACCAGGTATTGTGCCCCATAACAAACTCCAAGAAGCGGAAGAAATCCTTTTATACTACTCAGGTCAGGTACGGGGGCATTATTATCATGTACAGATGCAGGACTACCGGATAATATTACACCCTTAACAGATTCATCGGGTTTGGGGAAATTATTATACGGATAAATCTCACAATACACACTAAGCTCTCTTATTCTTCTGGCAATCAGTTGAGTATATTGTGATCCAAAATCAAGTATTAAAATCTTTTCCTCCAAAACTACAGGATTTTATTGTGTAGAGTGTTCAAATATAGAAATTCTTTACTTACAGATAAATATTTTTACCTATATCATAGGTTTTACCATCAATAGCCGGATATGTATCCGGGAAGATCTCTTTTGACTCATTGACCAGCAGTTCAATATCTTTATATCTTGATGAGAAATGTCCGATTATCAGATTAGCAGCTTCAGCAGCAGCAGCAGTCCTTGCCGCATCATGAGTTGTTGAATGACCGGTCATCTCAGCCAGGTCTTTCATACTTTTATCAAATGTCGCCTCGTGATATAAAACATCTACACCCCTGACAAAAGAGGCAAGTCGTTTGAAGTACCTGGTATCACTGCAATATGCGTACGAAAGAGGAATGGGTCCAGGAGTGGTAATAACCTCATTTATAATCACTTTCCCGTCAGCTGTAATGAAATCCGCACCTTTCTTAATTGCCGGCATCCTTACCACAGGAATATGATACTTTTCTATAGACTCCTTTATTATATTTCTGTCATAAGGTTTTTCCCTGAAAAGGAATCCGAAAGCAGGTATCCGGTGTTCAAGCGGGAATGATGTTACAGTCATATATTTATCATCAAGTATTTTAAAAGGGTCTTTTCCTTTTAACGGGATGAAATCAATTTCAAAATTCAGATGTATATCAAAATCAGTCAGGTGTGAATTAAGAATATTCCGGTAATTTTCAGGAGCATAAAGGTAAAGTTTATTATTTCTTCCCATAAGGCTGAATGTTGAGAGGAGCCCGTATAATCCGAAGACATGGTCGCCATGAAGATGGCT
>CAZDOM010000035.1:0-25317 GCA_964507015.1 uncultured Rikenellaceae bacterium
GGAAATTATTACTTTTACATATCTATCATAACCTTAACCAAGTATTAAAATATTTTAAAATGAAAGAAGATTCAAAGAACATTACACGCCGTTCGTTCATTGGAAGAACCGGCGCAGTTGCTGCAGGATTAACTATACTTCCGGGCTCGGTGATCAGTGGATTAGGACACAGAGCTCCCAGCGATAAGCTTAATATAGCTGTTGTGGGTATTGGAGGTATGGGTAATTCAAACCTGAGAGCAGTAAAAGGAACAGAAAACATCGTTGCACTTTGTGATGTTGACTGGGGCTATTCAAAAGCTGTTTTAGATGCCAACCCTGATGCCAAACACTACTGGGATTGGCGTAAAATGTATGATGAAATGGGTAAATCGATCGATGCAGTTATTGTTGCAACTGCTGACCATTCTCATGCCGTTGTTGCTTCTACCGCCATGACGATGGGGAAACATGTATATGTACAGAAGCCGTTGACACATTCAGTTTATGAATCAAGGCTGCTTACAAAACTTGCTGTGAAACACAAGGTCGCAACACAGATGGGAAATCAGGGCTCTTCAGCTGAAGGTGTTGACCAGGTGGTTGAATGGCTTCAGAATGGTGAGATAGGAGAGGTAACAAAGGTTGAAGCATTTACTGATCGCCCGATATGGCCTCAGGGACTCAACAGACCTGCAAAAGAAGATGTAGTTCCAGAAACGCTGAGATGGGATCTTTTCCTTGGTCCGGCTCCTGTGAGACCTTACAATGCTATCTACCACCCATGGAACTGGAGAGGATGGTGGGATTTTGGAACAGGCGCACTTGGTGACATGGCATGTCATATACTTCATCCGGTATTTAAATCGTTGAAACTGACCTACCCTACAAAAGTACAGGGAAGCTCAACACTTCTTCTTACTGATTGTGCTCCCAATGCACAGATGGTAAAACTCGTTTATCCAACCAGAGAAGCACCTGCACACTATAAAGTAGCATTACCTGAAGTAGAGGTTACATGGTATGATGGCGGACTTCAGCCAATGAAGCCTGCAGGCTGGCCCGAAGGTAAGAATATGAATGACCAGGGCGGTGGTGTGATATTCCATGGAACCAAAGATAAACTCATCTGCGGTTGTTATGGCGTGAATCCATGGCTGTTGTCAGGTCGTAAACCTTCAGTTCCTCAAACAGAAAGAAGAGTTGAAAGAGCTACCATGGGCGGACATGAAATGGACTGGGTACGTGCATGTAAGGAGAGCCCGGAAAGCAGGGTAGAAACTAAATCAAACTTCTCGGAAGCAGGTCCATTCAACGAAATGGTCGTTATGGGAGTTCTTGCAGTACGACTTCAGGGCCTTAATAAGGAGCTTAAATGGGATGGTGAAAAGATGGAATTTACCAATATCGACGGCTCAGAAAAATTAAGGATATGCATTGAGGATGCATTCACAATTAAAGATGGTCACCCTACATTCAACAAGAAATGGACAGATCCGATGAATGCAAAAGAGTTTGCTAATGAAATGATAAAACATAATTACCAAAATGGCTTTTCATTACCTGACATGCCTGCATAAATTATTATTGGTAGTGACGCGATGCTTCGCGTCACTACTTTATTATAATATTGTATTATTTAACATAATTGTACATTAAAAATGAAAATCATAAACATTATTTTATCATTTGTTCTGGTAATGGGAATTACATCATGTGCATCAACAGGGAAAACAAAATCCACAGCCTCTGATGAAGAAGCAGGTTGGGTATCTATTTTTGACGGAAAAACCACTACAGGCTGGCGTGGATATAATCAGACAACTTTCCCTGAAAAAGGGTGGGAGGTTGTTGATGGAACACTCCATTGTATTGGATCAGGTGCCGGGGAGGCCGGTGGTAGTGGTGGCGATATTATCTATGATAAAAAACTGAAGGATTTTGAACTTTCTCTCGAGTGGAAAATTTCTGAAGGAGGAAACAGCGGAATATTTCTTCTTGGACAGGAAATTCCGGGCGAACCAATATATAAATCGGCTCCTGAAATGCAAATACTTGATAATGTGAGACATCCTGATGCGAAACTTGGTGTTGACGGAAACCGTATGGCAAGTTCACTCTACGACCTTATTCCTGCAAAACCACAGAATACAAAACCTGTTGGAGAATGGAATAAGGTAGGAATACTATGCTACCAGGGAACTGTTGTTTTTAAATCAAATGGTGCAAATGTAGTCGAGTTCCATCTCTGGACCGATGACTGGAAAAAGATGTGTGCAAATTCAAAATTTGCTGATTGGGAGATGTTTGTAAATACAGCCAGAGAGGGTTATATTGGACTTCAGGACCACGGCAATGATGTGTGGTTCAGGAATATAAAATTGAAGGAGATGTAGGGCAACCTGATCGAATTTATTGTTTTAATTTAAATAGTAGAGCCAGGTCTCAGACCTGGCTCTACTATTTAATGTATTTAAAATTCGTCCACATATTAGCCCCCCCACAATCCGATTTCATCAGCAACCTCCCTCATTCCCATAATACAATCGGTTATCAGTTCGTCGAGACTTACCCCAAGCATCTCTGCACCTTTTTCAATAACAGATCTGTCGACTCCTGCAGCAAATTTTTTATCGTTCCATTTCTTTTTAACTGACCTTGCTTCCATATCCATAACACTTCTAGAAGGTCTTACAAGGGCACTGGTACCAACTAGGCCTGTAAGCTCATCCATAGCATAAAGAGTTTTTTCCATCAGGGATTCCGGTTTCACATCTGAGACCAGCCCCCAGCCATGGCTTATTACAGCCCTGACATATTCTGCAGGCCACATGTTCTCTTCCAGTATCTTCCTGGTCATAGTGCAATGCTGTTCGGGATACATCTCATAATCAAGATCATGAACAAGACCGATAACTCCCCATTTCTCTTCATCCTCACCGGCTTTTCTGGCCATATACCTCATTACACCCTCAACAGAAAAGGCATGTCTCAGGAGGCTTTCTGATTTATTGTATTTCTTAAACAGCTCAAGTGCTGCCTCACGGTTTGGTGTTTCAGTTGACATAGAAGAAATATTATAATGGTGATAAAGTTAATAATTTCAATAAATAGTGATATAGATCACATTTTAGTTTTAACTACTTTAACTGTTCTTGCTACTCCGGGGAATTCTATTCTGAGATAATAAAGTGACGGGGGATAATGCATAGCATTTATGATAATCTCATTCATACCCCTTTTTACCTCACGTTCCACATCGAGTACCTTTTTCCCGGTTGTATTATAGAGAGCAAAATGAGCAGAACCGTCAATATCTGAATTAATGAAAATATTCAGCTCTTCTGTAAATGGATTGGGAAAAACAAGGAAAGGTTCAATGATAGTCGTATGCTCAATTTCTGTCCGGAGGGTATCATTAAACGGGAAATCATCATTGTTGTCGTAGCCATATACTTCGATATTGTAAATACCATAACGGGAGAAATCGATCGGAAAAGTAAAAGTCACATTAACAGAATCTCCGAGCGGGACAAGAGTATTATCAAAATGTTCTTTTACAGGCACATCATTATTGATCCTGTAAGCCATATTGAATCCCTTTATTGTATCCGGCCCTTCATTCAGAACCTTAATTATTACTTTTTCCATTCCTATTTTATCTTTCTGTACCGGTGATACCAGGCTGGCTGCAGCCAGATCCTTCCTTACATATCGTACTGTTCCTGATTCTGAAAAATCGATCATATCTATCATGGCACAGTCAGAACCTCCGATTACTGCCTGGTCTTTCTTGTATATCCATTCCATAGTGTTGTAACCTGAGGGTACAGCTACTACCTTCTTTTCCCATTCAGTCTCCCCTGATTTCTTTAGAATTTCAGTACCATTAAGCTTGAATATCAGGAAATCATAATTATACTCTGAAGATACCTTATAGTAGAATTTCAGCGAATCATCTGCAGAATAATATGCTTTTATCGACAGAACAGATGATGCATTATGCCCTATGGCACCTGAACGGGCAGCAGAGATCCCGTCGTACGAATCGGTTTCAGTGATAATCCAGGGTACTTTGCTGATGTTGAGCCATGGGAATATCCTGAATGATTCATACTCAAATGATTCCCTTATCTGTCCAACCCTGAAAGAGAATAGCTTATTTACAATATATGGCTGACATTCAAAAATGGCGGTAAAATTTATTACAGAACCGGAGGCAACACTTTCTGATATCTTTACTGATACAGATATATTTGTTGATTCACCAAAGCCCAGTTCTTCTGATTTTACCGGTGGATCAAGAATGGTGATAGTTGCATCGGGGCTTGTAATATAAAACTGTCCTGAAGTACTGCTGGTTCCTTTATTCCTGATCATGAAGGTGAGTGTTATGATTTCTCCCTGGTCGGCCATATTATTGCCATTTCCGCTTTCCGAATCGTCAAGAAGGAAGTTAAGTACCTCGAAATCAGGTGCATGTGCGGTGACATCATTAGTGTAGTTCTTCTCTTCTGCATCATCTTTAAGCACAATGTTGAA
Organism: uncultured Rikenellaceae bacterium; assembly: GCA_964507015.1. Taxonomy (GTDB): domain Bacteria; phylum Bacteroidota; class Bacteroidia; order Bacteroidales; family VadinHA17; genus LD21. The sequence goes on from CAZDOM010000035.1 coordinate 4,522, forward strand.
TGGAATAATATGTAAATCCGGAACATCATCGGCAATTGTAACTATGAGATCATCATCAAGCATGATCTCTGAGCCTGCAGTAAGAGTTCCGATCATTACCGAATCAGAATTTATTGTAATATATTCAGATCCTGTTGATATTTTTGCATATAGGTTTTCAGTATCTGCTGATCCCAGGTTACTTATTGTAAGGTTAACGGATATTGTTTCCCCGAAATCGGCCATGCCGTTATTGTTTTCTGTGCTGTCATCTATAGCTGTTGCTGTAAGGTTTATGTATTCATCAGCTATTGTGGAGAATTTTATAGTTTTTATCAGCGGTATCATGTTTTGTCCGGTTATTACAAGCAGGCAGGAATCATCTGATATCCCCGGCATATCAAGAGTTACATCTCCGGTCGGACTGGCATAGGAAGCATCCCAAAGAGTATCAACATGAGAAACAGCAACATATGAAAAGGGATCTGCGGTAAAAGACCATGATCTGATATTATTCGGCAGTGTATCTGGCAGCACAATATCAAAGGTGTCAGGTGTACCTATTATTGGGATAACACTGGGATCACCGACAAGATTATATATTTCCCAGTACCTTTTTTTATAGACACTTGTACTTGCACTCACAGCAAGGTTTCCGGCAAAAATAACCTGGCCCATTGTTGAATACCAGTCGGAAGGTGATTCATTGTGAGTATGAAATAACCTGTCGTATGCACCCAGACCTGTCTCCTCGTAAACAGGATCTTCTGAAATAGCTCCAAGTCCGACAGCCCAGTATACATCCTCCTTCCAATATGTATCGTTTGAGGCACCAATAAAGCCGATGGCACCCTTCTTATCAGATAATACCCACTTGTTGCCAAAGGAATTAGAAAGTTCAAAACTTGATGTTTCACAGGCATTGCTAATTATAAACGGATACATGTTCTGGTTTTTGAGGACAGCAACAGTATCAGAATTGAAAGACATGCTAAGCCAGGATGTTGAACTTCCATGCCCCGTATAATTCAGAAATGAAATACCATTGTCAATCAATCCTCTTAAGGAATCTTTATGATTGATCAAATGTGGATATGTGAAATGATATTCATTGATTCCATTTTCGGCATTCAGATAATTATTTACCGCATAATTGACCTGCCCATTCATATAAATTGCATTAGTACCGTCATAACCGGCAGTGGCAACTGCACTCGAATAGAACTTATTGGTATCTGCAAACTCAAATTTTTCGTACTGGATTATTTTTTCAGTTACTGCCTTCAGTTGATTTGTATCGGCAACAGGCAAGCGGCCTATGAACATCTCCGGCATGTAATCACCGTCACCGTCAAATTCTCCGTAATACATATCAGTTACCTGGCCGGTTCCGTAATAGGGTATTTTAGCGGTGTTACCTATAATAAGAAGGTATTCGGGAGGCGGATTATCTTCGGTTGATGAGTTATAGATATCTGCCAGTGTGTTTTTTATATCTGTATACGTATTTCCTGCAAAGTCAGCTCCTTTGTACAGCATCTCAACCCTAAATCCTTTTTGTGTTTTCCATCTGATAAATGGTTCAAGGTGATTGCTGAATGAGGTATCGGTAAGTATAATCATTCTTACCGGCTTATCTGAATATCCCTGGATCACATTACCGGCTTCATAGTTCAGGATACCCTTGGTAAGTGTTTCCAGAAAAGGGGAAGATTCTACTGGTGAAGATTTTGTCTCACCTCCTGTAAAGGTGATTTCAATATTCATTGAGGTAATTACTTCCAGAATATTTGACTTTGGATTATATATTACCGGTGAAATCTGAAGAGTGGCAAGATTAACACCTCTTACAGTTCCTATATTTTCAATTTTAACAGTGTCCTTTTTTATAAATCCACGAGTGGCATAGAGAGATTTATCAATAACAAAATCAGGCTTCTGTTCCTGAATATTTTTTGTCTCTCCGGGTTGGGCAGGGAACATTATTCCTTCAATATTCTTTCTTTTTGGTCTTATACGTGATGTTTTGACATCAGTTATCTTTATAGCGTATGAGCCATTTTCTGGCAGCGATATAAGCCGGCTTAATACAGGCATCTCCGGCTTGCCGGGCTCCACGGACTTTATATGTCCGGGGATATCAATTTTATAGAAGGTTCCGTTATTGTCAAAAATATTGTTGATCTTTATCTCTGTTATAGAGTAATTTATGGTAAGAACATGTTCATCAAAAGATGCAGACAGCTTACTCTGGTTTTTGTCAAAAAGAATCCTGTGGCTTTTAACCGGCTGGCTGTTGGCCGTTAAGCCGAATACCATACTCATTATAATAACTATGGCAGGATAATATTTCCCTAAATATTTCAGTGTTAAATAATTAACGCTGTACCCTAAATTCTATCGGCAAGTTATTAAAATTTCAATATATAACGAAAGTGCAAATAATAAATTTGATTAAAAAAATAAGATTGCTAATTTTATAAATGATTTTGTAAAGTTTTAACAGATTATTTTATGAAAAGGTTCATTGTTGCTTGTTTCCTGTCTGTGATGATATTTAATCTTACCGGACAGGTCAATAAATATGGTGTACCACTACTCCAGAACTATCCAAGCCAGTTGACCCTGGGTATCGAACAGAACTGGTGCATGGTACAGGATGTTTTTGGCAATATGTTTTTCGGGACCCAGGAAAGGGGTGTACTTACCTATGATGGGACAAAGTGGTCATCAATATCTATTGGCAATAATCCAAGAATATATTCTCTGGCAACAGATGACCGTGGTGTCATTTATGTTGGCGGAGCATTCGAATTTGGTTATATCCAGCCGGGAGAAACAGGTGCTGCTGAATATATTTCTCTTTCTGAACGTATTGATTCAATACCCGAAATAAGGGTAATATGGTCTATTGAAGTTTATAATGGAAAGGCCTTGTTTCTTGGGCCAAGATTTATATACACGTATGATATTGAAACCGACTCTCTTTCACAGATCAATCTCGAACAATATGGGATTAAAGATGCATTCAGACTGGTAAGAATAAATGACAAATTGATTATTTCAGATAATAATAATGGTATCTATGAACTGAAAGATAATTCAGTCTCAAGGTTGAAAGGAGGTGATTTTTTCAGTAACAAAATCTGCACAGTAATATTACCGTTTAGCGAGAGTGAGATTCTTATAGGAACATATTTCGAGGGTTTATTTCTTTATAATTACTCAACTGGTATTATAAGAAGTAACTTTATTGATGAGCGGCTGAATAAGAAATTTGATGTAGCAAATATTTATGCCGGAACATTGATCAATAATGATCTTTTTGCTATAGGTACCACTAACCAGGAGGGAGTATTGGTATTTAACAGATCGGGAAAGCTTGTGTTTCAGCTTAGCAAGGAAACATGTGATCTCGTTGATGATGCAGTACACTCTATGTATTGTAATTACGAGAAAAATGGTGAACTGTGGATTGCAACTTATGGGTTCCTAAATAAAGTATACCTGAATATACCATTAACAACATTTTCTGAAAAACAGGGTATCGATTATGGAATAAATGACATTGCAGAATTTGCCGGCAGTATATATCTTTCATCAGATGCAGGTATCCTTAAGAATTATACCGATCAGAATGGTCATGTAAGGTTCAGTAAAGTGAAAGGTATAGATGGTCAATATTTCCCCCTGGAAGTTATTAATACAAACCACAACAAATACCTGCTTACAGGTTCTAAAAATGGTGTAAAACAGATTTTTGAAGACAATAGGGTCAGAGGAGTCGAAGAAAATTGCCTTAATCTGCCAATAGAAAAGGATGTACCTATTTCCCCGAAAAAATTACTGCAGTCGGGTATTGATCCTGATATTATATATTGGGGTGATGAAGTATTAGGAATCATCATACTTAAAGATGAAGGTGACCATTGGCGTTATTTAAACAGGATTAAAGGATTTCCAGGTTTGGTTAGTGGTCTTGTGGAAAAAAAGGAGGGAGGCTTATGGTTTATGACCGATGATCCATCTGCGTTGTATAACCTTTCGATAACAGGTAATGACACAGTATATATTCAATATGGACAGGATAAAGGAGTGCCTGATATTGAGCTTTATACAATGAATGTATTCAAAGATGGATTGTATATTACCACAGCTGAAGGCATCATAAAATATGACAAATCAACCGATACATTTTTAAGTGATAATAGTATTACCGATGGTTTCTCCAATGGGATAATATCGCAGAATATATTTTTTGATCTCGATGATGATATCTGGTATAGTGGTTATAATGAGAAAAATTTTGATATTTTCTTCAGGAATACACCTTCAGGAATCAAAAGCTATCAGGGTGTACTTAACCTGTTAATTTCAGTACCGTCGTTAGATTTTTTACATCATGAAGGAAGAGTATATATTACAAAATCTAAGGTTCTCTCTGTTCTGGAAAAAGAGCTGCTGATTCCTGATACCAGCAGTGTCAATACCCACTTTGTCTCAATAATTATTGGTGCTGATTCCGTTATAATGGAGGATTCATTTCACTCAGATATTGATGTAAACCGAAGAGTTCCCGAAATATATTTCTCTTCAGCAATTGTACCGGAGTACAGCTATTATATGAATAAAATAACCTTTGAATGGACAACTCCATGGTTTCTTGAGGAGATGCTTACAGAATATAGCTATAAACTTGATGGATATGATGAGGACTGGTCTAAATGGGAGAATATTTCATTCGGTTACTCAAGAGAAGCGCTGTATCCTAAAAAAGAATATACCAATCTGCCTTACGGGCATTATACCTTTCATGTTAGGAGCAGAACTTTAACAGGGCAGGAGGGGAAGGAGCTTAAGTACGAGTTTATTATATTAAAACCCTGGTATGCTACTATTTACGCATATATAGGCTACGCACTGGCTGCATTTCTGATTGTTTACGGGATTATTCTCGCTTACACACGCCGGCTTAAAAATGAAAATATTCGTCTTGAGGGTATTGTCAGAGAACGTACAGCTGTTGTGGTAAAACAAAAAGAAGAACTCGAATCAAGTATACATTATGCCAGCAGGATACAAATGGCTCTTCTTCCATCCGAATCGATACTTATGGAGAACATAAAGAACTATTTTGTTCTATTTAAACCCAGGGATATTGTAAGTGGTGATTTTTACTGGATGACGAAAAAAGGAGAGAGGCTTTATATTGTAGCTGCAGACTGTACCGGACATGGTGTACCGGGTGCCTTTATGAGCCTCCTCGGTATGTCTTTCCTTGACGAGATTATAACCAAGGAAACTGCCCCAAAGGCAGATGCTATGCTAAACAAGCTCCGGCTTCATGTAACTGAATCTCTGAAGCAATCCGGAGGAGATGATGAAGCTAAGGATGGTATGGATATATCTATCATGGTTCTGGATTATAAATCGAACAGGATAGAGTATTCCGGAGCTTATAATCCATGTTTTAAAGTCAGGAAACTTACAGCAGATGAAGCTGCTATGTATAAGGAAGACTCCGATGAACTGCCTGATGGATCGATGACAGACGGCAGGTATCTGCTCGAAACAATTTATGCAAACAAAATGCCTATAGGTATTTCTTCGAAAATGCACGAATATTTCACACTTCATGAATGGGATAATGTAGAAGGAGTTACATATTATCTTTTCTCTGATGGTTATATTGACCAGTTTGGTGGTGTAAGCGGAAGAAAATTCATGAAGAAAAACTTTAAAAGGCTGATTCTGGAACTACAGGATTATCCCATGGATAAGCAAAAGGAACTATTTGAAAAGAATCTTATTGAGTGGATGGGAGGATCACCCCAGATAGACGATATTTTAGTACTGGGTATAAGAACCTGATATTTATAATGTTTCTAAAACTAAAGCCATGAAGTATTTTATGGTAACTATAAGAAAATATGTATCAGTTTTAATTATAATATTTTGTATAATGACTAGTTCGGCTTTTTTTCAGGAAAGACCTGCTTTTGATGTAATAAAAACATCAGACGGTGATGTGGTGATGCATTTTATCGGTCATGGATCTCTTATGTTTAAACTAAACGATTTTTGCATTCATATTGATCCGGTCAGCAGTGAAGGCAACTATGATGTTCTGCCAAAGGCAGATCTGATACTGGTAACACATGAGCATTATGATCATCTCGACACAAAGCTTATCGAAAAATTACGAAAAGAACAGACTATTATGCTTTGCAATGAGAATTCTGCTCCGGAAGTCAAATGGGCAGCACCAATGCATCCCGGAGATAAACAGAAGGTTGAAAATATTTTCGTTGAAGCTGTACCTGCCTATAACATTGTAAATATGAGAGCCCCCGGACAACCATTTCATCCTAAAGGTGTCGGTTTGGGATTTATACTGACAATTGGAGATAAAAGATTCTATATTGCCGGAGATACTGAAAATACTCCTGAAATGAAGGCTCTGAAGAATATCGATGTAGCCTTTCTCCCGATGAATCTTCCATTTACTATGACTCCTGAAATGGTCGCTGATGCCGCAAAAGCATTCAAACCTGCTATACTTTATCCATACCATTTTGGTGAAACGAATACAGATGAACTGATAGAATTATTAAAGGATACCAATATAGAAGTAAGAGTAAGAGATCTTCAATAAAAAAAGTATGGGAAGAATTACAAGAAGAGGATTCCTCAAAACAGGGATTGCCGGTGCCGGATTAGCTGCACTTTCTCCGTCCATCGTCTCAGCAGTAACACCTGCCGGGAATGAAGATATTATATTCAGAACCCTTGGCAGAACAGGGCTGAAAGTTCCGGTGATAAGCTTTGGTGTAATGAGATCAGATAATCCGGGTCTTTGCAAAGCAGCCTATGATAAAGGAATACAATTGTTTGACACTGCAAATGGTTACCAGGGTGGTAATAATGAAACAATGCTTGGGAAACTGTTCAGGGATTATCCGAGAGATTCATTTTTCATGGCAACCAAGGTGAAACCAGAAAGTGACAGGGAAGGAAAACCAACTGATGAGACATCTCCGGATAAGTTTCTTGAAATGTTTAGTACAAGTCTTGGAAGACTGCAAATGGATTATGTTGATATATTGTATGTCCATGATATAAGCAACCCGGAAATGCTTGAATACAAGCCTATTATAAATGCCGCACAGAAACTTAAGAAGGAGGGTAAAATTAAATTTCTGGGATTCTCCACCCACAGGAATGAAGCAACAGTGATAGATGCAGCTGCAGGTATGGATATCTGGGATGTTATATTAACACAATATAATTACAGACTCTCTTACCTAGATGATCTTATTGCTGCTATCAAAAAGGCTGCCGGAGCAGGTATTGGCATAGTTGCAATGAAAACACTTGCCGGCGGAGGATTCCTGGACAGGGAACGAACAAAGCCTATGAATACTACTGCTGCAATTAAATGGGTTTTGTCAAATCCTGATGTACATACCACTATTCCGGGAATGACAAATTTTGATCAGCTGGATAAGAATGAAAAGATACTTACTGATATTACAATGAATGACCAGGAGAAAAATGATCTGCTGGCTGCAATGAATGAACCTGGTCTTTTTTGCTCAGGATGCCGGAAGTGTATTGCTGCATGTCCAAACAATCTGCCTGTTCCTGACCTGATGCGTGCATATATGTATGCATACGGTTATATGAGCCCCTCAATGGCTAAATCGCTGCTGGGAGATCTTGGGATCAACAATAACCCTTGCAGTAACTGTGATACATGTAGTGTCGATTGTTCTAGGAGTTTTCCTGTAAAGGAGAAGATAGCTGATGTATCAAGGCTTGTACAGATACCGGACGAATTTCTTGCATGATATATCTTTGATACTATGAAGAAGAAATTTATTACGGGGATATTGCTCTCTCTGATTTCATTGGTAGTTGCAGCTCAGGAGATTACCTTTCCTGTACTGGAAGGATATAAAAAAGTAATGAAGTACCCTGTATATACTCCTGATAATCTGTGGGATCATATTAATGGGGCAGCCGATGGATATGTAGCTCTTGGTTTTGTCGATCTGAATGTGGTTGAGTATAAAAAAGGGAAAAATATAATTAAACTCGAGATATACCGTCATAGCGATCATACAATGGCTTTTGGCATATATGCATCGGAACGGTCTCCATCATACAGGTTCCTGAATCTTGGGGCACAGGGATATATTACAGGAGGTGTTATCAATTTTTTTACAGGCAATTTTTATATAAAGATCAGGACACATTCCAACAAGGAAAAAGTTATACATGCAGCCGAATCACTCGCAGTTAAAGTTGCTGCAATGCTTGGAGGAGATAATGAAATGCCGGCTTTGCTTTATCAATTCCCTGAGGAGGGTAAAAAGCAGAACGAAGAGACATATATTAATGAAAGTGTCCTTGGACACCAGTTTCTGAATAAAGCATTCAAAGCATCATATAGTGTTGGTAGTGATGAATTTGATGTCTTTCTTTTGAAATTTCGTAGTCAGGCAGAAGCCTTGGAAGCAGCAAAGAAATACCTTTCATCAGCCGACCTTGAACCAATTCCGCCTGATAACGGAAAATTTGTTTTTACCGATGGTTACAATGGTACAATATTCCTTGCATGGGTAGAGAATGAAATTGTAATAATTTCGGGACTTGCGAGGGATCAGTCAGATATTGCTGATAAATACATATCTGCAATACTTGATAAGAATAATTAAGGTACAATGACCATTTATCAGATTTTCCCCTGGTCAAGATAATTACTAATTATTTTCCTGAGGTCATTATATGTGGTGACCACTTTTATATCGCCGTGGTCATTAATTACATTCCGGGGAGGCCGGAACAGAATACCTGCATCAGCCTGTTTCAGCATATTGATATCGTTGTAAGAATCTCCAACGCCGATGACTTTATAATTAAGGCTTTGCATGGCTTTGGTAACATTCATTTTACCATTATGCTGACGAAGGTTGTAGCCAATTATTTTTCCTGATATATCAATTGTAAGGTTGTTACAAAAAAGAACCGGGCGGCCTAGTTTTTCCATTAAGGGATCAGTAAACTCGATAAAAGTATCCGAAACAACTATTAATTGTGTCCTTTTTCTTAGCCATGAAATAAATTCTATTGCTCCCGGAAGAGGATTGATACCTGAAATAACTTGTTGAATAACATCTATCGTGAGACTGTTCTTATATAATATTTCAAGCCGGTGTTTCATAAGAACGTCATAATCGCTTATATCACGGGTTGTCAGCTTTAGATCACTGATCCCGGTAAATTTGGATACTTCGATCCATATTTCCGGTACAAATACTCCTTCAAGGTCAGCACAAACTACGTACATATTTTTCTTATTGTGAGTGAAGCGTAAGGATTAAATTCCTAAGCTTATCATAATTATTTTCCAGTTCAGTATAGTCTTCTTTCTTTAGATCAATACCTTTAAGTGATTCAGGTAAAGGTATATTAAGCCCCTCTATTTCTTTAAGTTCTTCACCGAATTTTGCAGGGTGCGCAGTCTCGAGAGATACAAAAAGTTGATTCTTAAAGTTTTTGTTTAATGTTTTATAGGTTTCCACACCTTTCCATGCTACGGCTCCATGGGGTTCAAGGATGACTCCATGAATTTTATAGCAGGATAAGATGGTTGACCTGGTTTCATTATCAGATACACTGATACCTAAAAAATCATCTCTCATTTTTGATACACCAGGATTTTTGATAATTATACCCTCCTCATTCATTATTCCACCATACAGGCTGACGATTCTTGCAAGGTTACCCGGGTGACCAACGTTCATAGCACTAGAAATACAGTTTATTGATGGACTTATGGACTTATATATACCAGTCTTTAGAAATTCAGGAACCTCATTATTTGAGTTTGTAGAAATAATGAATTTCTTCACCGGAAGCCCCATTTCACGTGCAATTATACCACCCATCAGGTTACCGAAATTGCCTGAGGGTACACTGAATATTATCCTGTCTGCAATGCCATTTGTCAGTTTTGCCCATGTATAGAAATAATATACAGCCTGTGGCAGCAATCTTCCTATGTTAATAGAATTTGCCGAGGTGAGAGGTATGTCTGATAACAATTCATCCATAAATGCCATTTTTACAAGCCGCTGGCAATCATCGAATTTCCCGTCAACCGAAATGACCTTCACATTACCATGTAAAGTTGTCATCTGTTTGCGCTGTGTTACAGAGACCTCCCCGGCAGGGAATAATATTATAACATCGATATTACTGAGATTGTGAAATGCGCTGGCAACCGCACTGCCAGTATCACCGGATGTGGCTGTAAGAATAATAAAACTTCTTTTATCACGTGAACCGTAATAGTGCATAAGCCTGGCCATTATCCTTGCAGCAAAATCCTTGAATGATGCTGTCGGACCATGATCCAGCCTGAGTATATAATTGCGATTATTTACTCTCTCAAGTGGTATCTCAAAGTCATAAGCATCGCGACAAATATTCTTCAGCTCATTATCATTAATTTCATCAGATAAAAAATGTCTGAGTACTTTGTATGCAATCTCGGGATAATCGAGATGAGAATATTCCTTCAGCTCGTTCTTATCAATTTCCGGAATAACTGAAGGCATATATAATCCACCATCAGGTGCCAGCCCTTTGAGAAGAGCCTCCCTGAAACTGACCTTTGGTGATTTTAAATTTGTGGAGTAATATGTTATCTGTTTTTTTTTCAGCCCAAAATCTTTTATAAATTATACCGATTCTTTTTTTACTAACTTATTTTTACCACGGATTAACTCCGTAAAAACTCTGTGAAAACTCCGTGTTCTCTGTGGTTAATTTTTCTCTTGTTTCAGACATTAACAACTCTCATCAGGTCCGCAAAAACTCCGGCTGCAGTAACATCGGCCCCGGCGCCGTAACCTTTAATAACCATTGGCAGTTCATTATATCTTTCAGTAGTCAGTAAAATTATATTGTTACTGCCATCGAGATCATAGGATGGATGATTCCTGTCAACACTTATCAGTTCAATCCTTGCTTTTCCCTGTTCAAGGGTTGCGACAAACCTCCATTTCCTGCCTGCCCTTTTAATAGCAATTCTTTGTTTTTCAAATTCCGCATCAAGTCTCTCAACCTTTTTATAGAAATCATTCAGGTCACCCTCAAAACATTCATCCGGAAGAAATCTTCTTACTTCAACATCTTCTATTTCAATGTTATATCCTGCCTCTCTTGCCAGGATAAGTATTTTTCTTACAACATCTGTTCCATTAAGGTCAGTACGGGGGTCAGGTTCAGAATATCCTTTCTCCCTTGCTTTTTTTATTGCAACACTCATCGGTGTTTTTTCATTCATTTCGTTGAATATAAAATTCATGGTTCCCGAAAGGACAGCTTCAATCCTGAAGATTATGTCGCCGCTGAGTATAAGATCACTGATCGTTTTGATTACAGGTAATCCGGCACCAACAGTAGTCTCATACATAAATCGCACACCACGTTCACCTGAAATCTTTTTTAGCTTGTTATAATAGCTGTATTCCGATGAACATGCGATTTTGTTAGCAGTTATAACAGATATATAACCATTAAGTATTTCTTCATATTTCCGGGCGATTTTTGCATCGGCAGTACAATCAATGAAAACAGAATTCCGAAGATTCATCTTCTTCATGCTCATTATAAATTGTGAGATATCAGCCTTCTCTCCATAGTTTTTCAACTGTTCCCTGCATGATTCAAGAATTATTCCCTCTTTTTCTGTATACATTTTCCGGGAATTTGTTAGTCCCAAAAGGTTGATCTTCAGATTATGGTTTTGCAAGAGAAGGTCACGCTGTTTCAATAGTTGAGTGAGCAAGCTTGACCCTACAATTCCTGTACCGGCGACATAAAGATTAACCTCTTTAAAAGTGGAAAGAAAAAATCCGTCATGGATTACATTGAGGGCTTTTTTCAGGTTATCATTTTTGATGACAACTGATATATTCAATTCTGAGGAACCCTGTGCTGTGGCAACTACATTTATCCCGTTCCGGCCCAGTGCCCGGAAAAGAGTTGCCGAAATGCCGGGAGTATTCTTCATTCTTTCACCGACAATAGCAATTATAGACAGTTTTTTTTCAATAATTATTTTGAGCTCTTTATTCAGCTCAATCTCATTACTGAATTCCTCTTTTATTGCTTCACAGGCAGTTTTTGCAGTATCAGGATTCACAGCAAAGGTTATTGAGAACTCCGATGATGCCTGTGTTATCAGAATAATGTTTATTTCATGTTTTGCAAGAGCACTGAACAACCTTGCCGATGTTCCGGTAACTCCAACCATAGCAGGGCCCTGAATAGTGATAAGGTCGATATGGTCGATCGATGATATCCCCTTTATTGGACTTTGTCCCCGGTCTCTCTTCTTATTATTAATGATGGTACCTTTTGATTGTGGATTCAGAGTATTACGGACAGCTACAGGGATATTTTCCCTGTATACCGGACGAAGTGTGGGAGTATAAACAACCTTCGCTCCGAAGTGAGAAAGTTCCATGGCTTCGGCATATGTAAGGCTTTCAATAGTATATGCTTTCTCTACTTTTCTTGGGTCGGCTGTCATGAAACCATTAACATCAGTCCATATCTCAAGAGATTCAGCTTTTAACGCTGCAGCGATGATAGCTGCTGTATAATCAGAGCCTCCTCTGCCAAGTGATGTCGTTTCACCTCTTTTATTGCTTGCTATGAATCCCGGAGCAATAAGTGTTTTTCTTATTTTACCGATCTTTTTTTTGATGAGTCTGTTTGTAAGGTCAAAATCAACGATCATGTTACCTGCCCTTATGTCGGTTTTTATAAACTCACGTGAATCAGCATAGGTACAATTATCCAGAAACCGGCTGATTATTAAAGAGGATAATCGTTCTCCACTTGTTATTACCTGATCAGAAGCATGTCTGGTCAATTCACGCAACACATAAATGCTCTTAAGTAATTCAGTTAATTCATTGATGATTTCATTTATAACATTAATGACATCCTGACTCCTTTTATCATCCTTTATCAAAGCTTTTGTGAAGACTGTGTGTTTTTCCAAAATATTGTTAAGATGTACCTCATATTCCTTATTACCTTCTGAGGCAAGTTCTGAAATAGTATGCAGCTGATCTGTTATTCCCTGGAATGCAGAGATAACTATGATTGCCGGGAATGGCTGTGCATCAATTATTTTCCTGACTTCCCTGATACGTTCAGGATTACCTACTGATGAGCCGCCGAATTTCAGAACCTTCATAAATTAATAAATAAATTGAAGCTGCCTCAAAAGCCTTTATCTTGCCCCCTGCCCCCTAAAGGGGGTTCTATAAATATCTGGTAATCTATAAGTCCCCTTTAGGGGATTTAGGGGCAATTTGAAAGGACAGGGTTATTGAGACACCCTCAATCAATAATTGGTCAAAAATAATAAAAATTAAGAATTTTGTGTGATTTGATTAAATACATTAATAAAAATGCGGCAGATATGAATGATGTAGAGCCATATCTCAGATCTGGCTCTACATTTTAAAAAGCAATATATAAATGAGTTTTACTAGCTAGAAGCCGCTTTATTTAATCTTTTAAGAATTGAAAATATAAATGTTGCTGAAAGCAGGCAGCACACGATGAATACCAGCCACAATGTACTTAAATTTACTCTGACCCAAAGCAGTGTTCCGACAAAGAGCAGTTTATTGCCTACAGCTGTTGCAAGCAGCCAACCTCCCTGCATAAGTCCCTGGAACCGTGAAGGTGCAACCTTCGAAACAAATGAAAGTCCCATCGGACTTAAGAAAAGTTCAGCAACAGTAAGTATCAGATAACTGCTCATCAGCCAGTAGGGAGATACTCTCTCACTGTCTGCAACCGGCAATCCTCCAAGGGATGCAGGGGATGATATTCCTATCGAAGCTATCAATATGACAAGAAAGCCAAGGGCTGCTATGACCATTCCTATACCAATTTTCTTAGGTGTTGTAGGCTCTATTCCCTTTTTGTTCATCCAGGCAAAGGCTGCCATTACAGGAAAAGTCAGGGCAACAATAAACAGAGGGTTGAAAGATTGAAATACCTCTGGTTCAATAGCATTTTGAGCTCCGAATTTTGATAATATTTTTGGGAGTATAGTGGTAGGATCATACCCGAATGTAAAGAACATGATAAACCATATTGCGAGCAGGAATAGTATCACGCCAGCCACTTTAGCTTGTACCTTCAGATTTTTGTATATCAGCAGTACAATGCCGGCAATGGCGGCAATAACTGCAAGCATTGAGGGCAGTGTAAAAAACAGATTAGTAAAAGGGCCAACCTGTTTTACCGTATAATCCCTTGCAAATAGTGTGAGAGTCAGACCGTTCTGGTGAAATGACATCCAGAAGAATATTACCACGATAAAGACAAGGACAAGTGCTGTGATCCTGGCACGTTCTTCTTTACGTGAACTCAGTATTATCCATGTAACAAAACCGGCAAACAGTCCGAATGCAAATCCTGATGTCCAGCCTACTTCTCTTATAAAGTGAAGACCAAATGCAGTAACACCAATTGCCAGAATTGCAGCAAAAAGAGGGACAGGTTTAAAATCAATTTTTTCTGTTGAGATAGCAGCCTCTTTAACCTCTTTATTCGGCAATAATTTATTGAAGATCACATATACAAGCAAAGATATTACCATCGCGACCGCAGCTATTCCAAAAGCATAATTGTATCCTTTTGAAAAAACCTCAAGATAATTATGAGCAAATGCTGAAAGATCGGTTACTGGTCCGCTAAGGCTTACCTTATCAGCCAGTTGCTGGAATATTCCTATATCTGCAAGAGTTCCGTTATTGAACTGATGACAGAGAGCTGGCAAACTCCCGTCATGGGTAAATCCGTTTACCTTAAGCCACCAGTTACGCATGCCATTGGCAGCAAAAGGTGCAAAAAAGGCTCCAACATTAATACCCATATAAAAGATCATAAATGCAGTGTCTCTAAGTTTGGAGTATTTCGGATCATCATACATCTGTCCGACAACAGCCTGCAGATTTCCTTTGAAAAGTCCGTTACCAAGAGCAATGATCATCAATCCAATTATCGTTATGGTAAGGGTCATTCCCGGAATTGACATAATGATGTATCCGGCAAACATTATTACTATACCGGCCAGAATTACCAGTTTGTATTTTTTGGTCGCGTCGGCAATGATACCTCCAACAAGGGCAAGCGCATATATGCTGAAATAGAACCAACTGTAAATATCACCTGCTTTATTTGCAGCAAGACCATATTTGGCCTGCAGAAATAGTACCAGTATGGCCATCATAGTGTAGAAGCCAAACCTTTCACCCATATTTGAAAAGAAGGCTACAAGAAGTCCTTTTGGATGATTCTTAAGCATATTACTCTGTTTTAAAAATTTGGTTAATATTTGTTGACATCTGGCCATATGCCGGAAAATTGGCAATACAATCCCACATTTGACCTGGAACAAATATATTAATCTTTTTTTTATAATGTCGAAGAGTTTAAATTTGTACTTAAATGAGTAAGGGAAGATGAAAATATTCAGGTGTGATCAGGTAAAAAAAATTGATGAACATACTATAATCAATGAACCAGTTGCTTCAATAGATCTGATGGAACGTGCTGCAGGAAGATTATATGAGTGGTATGTTGAACGATTTGAAAGGTCAAGAGGTATATTTATCTTTACAGGTCCCGGTAATAATGGGGGAGATGGACTGGCACTGGCTCGTATGCTAGCAAGAAACAGGTATGAATCTGAAGTTCTTTATGTTCATTTCACAGATAAAACCACAAAAGACTGGGAGATTAACCTGAAAAGACTTGAAAAAGAGACAAATGTACCATTGCATGTATTAAAAACACCTGGCGATTTTCCTGTAATTAATCCCGGTGATATTATAATAGATGCAATATTTGGATCCGGGATCTCAAGACCAGCAGAAGGTCTTGCTTCTGAAGTAATAAAAAAGATAAATAAATCAGGGGCTGTAGTCATCTCAATTGATATTCCTTCCGGATTGTTCGGTGAGGACAACATGACAAATATTCCTGAGAATATTATTAATGCAACATTTACTCTCAGTTTCCAGTTTCCGAAACTTTCCTTTATGTTTGCTGAAAATGAGAAATATACAGGAGAATGGTTTATTCTTCCTATTGGACTGGATACTAATACAATAAATAATACAGAGACCCCTTTTTCACTTCTTGAAAAGCGATTTGTGAAAATGCTCCTGAAAAAGAGACACAAGTTTGATCATAAAGGGGTTTATGGGCATGGATTACTTATTGGTGGGTCATATGGGAAAATGGGTGCTGTAATACTTGGTGCCAGAGCTGCTTTGCGAACAGGTGCCGGTCTTATAACCTGTCATGTTCCTTATAGTGGTAATGATATTATACAGAGTTCTTTCCCGGAAGCAATGGTCATCCAGGACAAGGATGAGAAGATTATTTCAGATAACCCGGATACAAGTCGTTATGATGCAGTAGCTGTAGGTCCGGGAATGGGGACCGGCCAGGAAACACAGAAAGCATTTAAAAGGTTATTGGAGCATTGCAGAAAACCCATGGTAATAGATGCTGATGCTTTGAATATACTTGCAGAAAACCTGGAATGGATGTCTGAATTACAACCAATGACGATCCTTACACCACATCCTGGGGAATTTGCCAGAATTACAGGTAAATCTGGCAGTGGTTATGAGAGATTCCTGAAACAAACAGAACTCTCTCAGCAATATAATTGTATTATCATCCTCAAAGGAGCCTATACGACAATCTCAACACCTGATGGGAAAGTGTGGTTTAACAACACCGGTAATCCGGGAATGGCAACCGCAGGAAGTGGAGATGTTCTGGCAGGAATGATACTTTCACTGCTTGCCCAGGGTTATGATCCTGCTGATGCATCATTAATAGGTGTCTATTTACACGGCCTCGCCGGAGATATTGCTGCAGGAAAATCCGGTTATGAATCATTGATAGCCTCGGATATTATCACTGAAGCAGGAAATGCATTTAATTTGATACGGGAAATTGACCAGTTATAATTTTAATAACTATATTTAAAAAAACACAATATGAAGAATAATATTCGCTTCCCGGGACTTATCATATTATTCATTTTGATTATGGTCTCCTGTTTTCCTCTTAAGAAAATTGAAGAACCCGGATATGTCATTGCTCCCTTTTCAGATACCGTAAGATTAAAGGGCGGTACTGCAGTATATGCTCTTCCAAGAACAGTTTTTACATTTAAGATTGATATGGAAAGGACAATTGAACTACCCGGACCTTATGCTGAATATGCGGAAGAACTACTGGGATATAAGGGTGTAATAAAGAATGAGGGAGAGTATTGGTATATAGCGGGGGTATCAGTAAATTCTAATGAAGAGGCAGATCCTTCAGAATATTATGTAATAGAGAGTAATACTCTTTTTCATTCAAATGTACTTGCCCTGAAAAAGGAGGGATTGATACTGGATCTTAATCCGAAGATGTATCTTACGTCTGTCAGCAATATTGGGAATAAAGAAGTTAACCTTGATCAGTTTAAGTCATACGATCTCGGATCGGATGAATATTACAGGATTCAGACAGATACTGCATATAGACGGGTAAATCTTGATACAGCTTTTATCAGGATACCTTATATCGTTGAAACAAAAAAGAGACTTACTATTAACCAGCTGGCAGAAAGAGCCGCTCGTCGTCTTATGGAGATACGGGATGGGAAGATACTTATCCTTACAGGTGAAGCAAACGTTTTTCCCCAGGATGAAGCTGCAATAAAGGAATTAAACAGACTCGAAAAAGAGTATACTGAGCTTTTTACCGGCAAAACGAAAATGGAAAAAAGGACATTTACCTACCAGCTTGTACCACAGAAAGATAATATAGGCAAACCGGTTGTTCTTTTCAGGTTTTCTGAAGTTACCGGTCCACATGATCCTTCATCGAAGAACGGCAAGGAGGTAATTGTCAGCCTAAATCCCGAACAAAAAACTAAAGATCTTACATTTATTATTTCCGAAACACCTGATCCATTTGCACCACCTGTAGATAAGCTTTATTACAGGATACCGGATATAGTAAATATGTCAGTCAGAATGGGAGATGAGATACTCTATAGCTCAAGGAAAATGATTTATCAGTTTGGTGAGATAATGCAATTACCGGGAAATTATATAATTGGAAAATAATTACAAACTTCAAATTATATGAACCAGGAATCTGAAATCTGGAATTAATTTATTGTACTTTTCCGACAAAGCTCGTATGATATTCCTCCCAGGTTTTTGATTTATATGCCTTATCTGCAAAGAATGAAAGAAGGGGTTCCATCTCTTTTGGAGGTCTGTATCCCGGTACTGGTGTAACACCCAGTTTATCATCATCCTGTGTAAGAAAGACCACAGTAGGATATGATAGCTGGCCATAAAGTAGGGCAACAGCCAGTTGATGAGTACGTCCGGCTTTGCCGTCATTAACAAAAGTCTGACCGAGGAATATAACCTTGTCTTTCCCTTCAGCATTAAATTTAACTGGATAGAATTTTGTGTTCAGGATTTCTGCAATGACCGAATTAGTGAATGTATCCTGGTCCATTCTTTTACACCAGCCGCACCAGTCGGTGTAAGTATCAATAAATAATGGTCGTGGAGACTCCTTCATGAGCTTTTCAGCCTCCTGTATCGTATACCACTTTACCGCTTTGTTATAAGAACTCTGTGCTTGTGCAAAAGAGTTATGTGCTGCAAGTACAATTAATAGAAATAAAAATATTTTTTTCATCATTCGCCTTATGCTCATTTATAATCTTATGTGCAAAATAAATGAATATCTCTTAAAATTTAGCCTGAAATTTACTTTTCTTTTAAAACAACAATCGTACCGTGAATTAGTTCACACGTAATGAAAATAAACAGGAATACATCCAAAATATTTTTTTACATTTACTCCTCAATTTACTAAATAAGACTTATGGAAACTATCAGAAGAACCCTGCGGGATTCAAAAACAGCACGCTGGTCAGCTCTGGCGATAATATCATTTACTATGTTGTGTGGTTATTACCTGACTGATGTAATGGCCCCGCTTAAACCTCTTCTTGAAAAAGAACTTCTTTGGAATAGTGCTGAATATGGCTTCTTTACAAGTGCGTATGGCTGGTTTAATGTCTTTCTCCTGATGCTTATTTTCGGTGGTATCATCCTCGATAAAATGGGAGTGAGATTTACCGGTAAAATGGCAACTATTATCATGGTTGTTGGTACAGCTATTAAGTTCTGGGCAATTTCAACTCATTCGCTTGATGGTGTACAGTTCCTTGGAATGAAACTACAGGTTATATTGGCCGGACTTGGATATGCCACTTTCGGTGTGGGTGTGGAAGTAGCCGGCATAACTGTATCAAAAATTATCGTTAAATGGTTTAAAGGGAAAGAAATGGCACTGGCCATGGGTCTTGAGATGGCAACAGCAAGGATAGGAACCACTCTTGCCATGGCTACCTCTGTACCACTGGCAAGAGCCTTACATGGGGTATCAAAGCCTATTCTTGTTTGCCTCATAATGCTCATTATAGGCATGATTGCATTCTTCCTGTATACCATAATGGACAGAAGGCTTGAAAAATCTGTGGCTGATGCCGGTACAAACGGATTGGAAGATGAAGAATCATTCAAGGTAAAAGATATACTTATTATCGTGAGAAGCAGGGGTTGGTGGTATATTGCTATTCTTTGTGTTCTCTTCTATTCAGGTGTTTTTCCTTTCCTGAAGTATGCTACTGATCTTATGGTCAATAAGTTCCATGTGAGCGAAGATCTGGCAGGTAACATTCCGGCACTTTTACCACTGGGAACTATATTATTGACACCCCTGTTTGGAAGTCTGTATGACCGAAAGGGAAAGGGTGCCTCAATAATGATCCTTGGTTCAATACTTCTGATCCTGGTCCATACCATGTTTTCTATTCCTTTTTTAACTTCGACGCCCCTGGCAATAGTACTTATTATGGTTCTTGGTGTTGCATTTTCTCTTGTACCATCAGCCATGTGGCCTTCTGTTCCTAAGATAATTCCTGAAAAACAACTTGGTACTGCATACGGTATGATATTCCTTGTTCAAAATGTAGGGCTGATGCTTGTTCCACTCCTTATCGGATGGATACTTAACAGGTTTTGTATAACAGGGACCAGGCTGCTTGATGGTGTGGAAGTGTCAAATTACAATTACACAATCCCTATGATCGTATTCACATGTTTTGGAATATTGGCATTTATTTTTGCACTTCTGCTAAAGGCAGATGATAAGAAAAAAGGTTACGGATTACAATTACCGAATATTAAAAAATAACTGATCCGAGAATACGCTGTCCGTGAACTTGATCCTGTCCTTAATCTTAATTCAACCAGCTAAAGATAAAGTACATAAATGCTCCAATTAATCCCGATACCGGAATGGTAAATATCCAGGCTATGAAAATTTTTCTGGTTACTCCCCATTTAACGGCTGAAGCACCTTTGCGTGCACCGACACCCATTATTGCACCTGTGATTGTGTGAGTAGTGCTTACGGGGATTCCCCAGTGTGTTGCTACGAAAATAGACAAAGCTCCTGCAGTTTCTGCACAAAATCCTTCAAATGGTTTGATCTTTGTAATTCTTTGTCCCATAGTCTTTACAATTCTCCATCCTCCAAACAGAGTTCCAAGTGCAATAGCTCCCTGGCATGATATTACAACCCAAAATGGTATATCCGCATCTT
>CAZDOM010000036.1:0-24962 GCA_964507015.1 uncultured Rikenellaceae bacterium
ATATAATTCCTTCCTTTTTGTCAATATTTTCTACTGTTTTTACAGGTACTGCTGCCGTTGGAGGTTTTATGGGAGCATCTGTGGCTTTTGCCATTAACAGAGGAGTAAACCGGGGTCTTTTTTCAAATGAAGCAGGACAGGGTTCAGCACCCATAGCACACTCAGCTGCACGGGCACCTGAACCAGTATCTGAAGGTATGGTGGCAATACTTGAACCATTTATCGATACTATTATAATATGTACTCTTACCGGTCTGGTAATACTCTCTTCAGGAGTATGGCATGAAAAGATCGAAAACCAGTTCCAGAGTGCAGATATGACTTTTCTTAACCAGGTATATGATGAAAACATACCTGAACAAAAACAGATGATAAAGGAATTTATAAGGAAGGGGAAAACACTTCCTTTATTCGACGGACAGCTTGAGATTGTAGACGGAAAAATGATCACACCTGTGTCTCTTATAGCTGCCAGATCCATAGCTGAAGATTTTACATTTAATGATAATAAGGATCCCTTTACAGGTAAGATTGATGTCGAAAATGGTCAGTGGAAGCCATCTTCAGGTTCTATATCCGTTTCGGGGAAATCACTTATACACAGCGCACCCCTGACAGCTGAAGCTTTCAGGCACAGTATCCTTGGAGACTGGGGAAAATATATTGTAAGTATAGGATTACTGCTTTTCGCCTTTTCAACTGCAATTTCATGGTCGTATTACGGTGACAGAGCATTAACTTACCTTGTCGGACCAAAATATATTATTTGGTACAGGATTGTCTTCGTGATAGCTTTTTTCATAGCATCTTTTACCGATACTACTGTAATCTGGTCACTCTCATATATTACCATCGCTTTTATGGCTGTTCCAAACCTGATCGGGCTCTGGATTTTACATAAGGAAATCAAAACGGTTATTGCTGATTACTGGCAGGATTTTTCAAAGAAATATCCTGATGACAGAATGTCAAAGAGACTGTTTAAGAAAGGCAAAATGTGATTTATGGTAATGATAACCAGGCTTTTATAAAATTTATCCCCGGGTATTATTATCTACTATCTTATTATCGAATCATAGATTGCCTGTAGTATATTTCCCCTGATACTCAGATCTGAAAGAAGATTATTATTTCTTGTTGGATTAACCCTGTTGCTAAGGAAGACATAGCTTATTTCATATTCCGGATCTATCCATACAAATGTTCCTGTATACCCTGAATGACCAAAACTGCCAGGAGATACACTTTTTGTGGGATAGGATTCTTCCTGGGTCAGTTCATCATTATCCAGCAGAGGTTTATCAAAACCGAGTCCTCTGCGGTTATCATTTTCGGGATGCTGAACAGCAGTATATTTCTCAAGTACTTCCCGGGCAATGATCTGTTCACCTCCATAGGATCCCATACGCCTGTACATTTCCATCAGCTTCATAAGGTCATTGGCTGTTGCAAAGAGTCCGGCATGACCTGATATACCTCCCAGCATCGCTGCTCCTTCATCGTGCACTGTTCCATGAAGCTGCTGCTTGCGAAAAAGGGAATCATATTCTGTTGGTATGATACGGCTTAATGGATATTTTTCCCAGGGATTGAAACATATATCGTTTGCTCCAAGTTTTTTATATATGTTATCTGTAACATAATCATACCATTTCTCTCCTGTTTGCTCTTCAATTATCTCAGGAGATATTATAAATGCCAGATCGGAATACAGATATTTTTTTTCACCGAGGGGTGATTTTCTTATTTCCCTGAAGATCTTCTTCCTGTAATTCCTGTTAATGTAGAACCATTGAGCAACCTCCAGCGGATATTTATCAGAAGGCTTGTAATCGAAGATATTTCTTTTAGACTCTCCGTTTTTTTTAACTGTTTCCATCCAGAAAGGAATCCATGAAGTAAGTCCTGCCTGGTGAGTCAATATATCTGACATCAGAAGATCTTCTTTGTTTGAATGTCTGTAATAGGGAAGATAGCTGCCAAGAGTTTCATCCGGCGAAAATTTGCCTTCGCTGTCAAGAAGCATTAATCCTGCGAGGGTGGAGGAAACCTTTGTTACTGAAGCCAGATCATATAAATCATCCTTTTGTACATGTATCCGGTTATCATAGCTGTAATAGCCATATGTCTTATGAAACACTACTATTCCTTTTCTGGCCACCATAACCTCACATCCGGGATATGCTTTTGCATTGAGCCCTATATTCACAATTGAGTCGATCTTTCTTTCAAGAATTGAAGAAGAGATTCCTGCATTTTCAGGAAATCCATACTGCATCCTTATATTTCCAGGGGTAAGTATTCCGAAATCATAAGGCCACATTTCATTGATTGTAACAGGTAACGCTCCTTTGGCACCAATGCCTCCGAAAATTAGTTGTGCCGACAGATCTTCAGTAAATTTGTTCTCCTGGTATGAAAGGAGAAGAGCCTCTGCATTCTTCAAGGCAGCAACCTTTTCTATTCCGTAGGGATTTCCAAACCATGTGATTATTGTCCTGTGGTTATCAATCAGCCTTTTAATGAATTCAGTTGATTCAGGCTTTATACCGAATCCGCTTTGCGGCCGTTGATTTAATCCATAGATTCCAGCGATAATGATATCATAATCTGAAAGTCTGCCGAGGAGATCGTTCACAGCCTTAATATCTTCAGGATCAATGAAGTAATTATCACATTTAAGATATTGAGAGATCCTGTGCTGAAAAATGGTCTCCTTTGTTTTATTAATGGCAACGGTAGCTATTCTGGTCTTTCCCAGGTTCTTAATAGGAATTATATTATTTTCATTTTTCAGCAATGTAAGGGCATTGGCATATAAATCCCTTACCAGGGCAACCGATGAAGCAGGATTTAAATCATCATTGATATTTTCTTTATCTATGTATTCCTTATTGTTAAGACCTGCCTGGTATTTAATAGCCAGTACTCTCCGGCACTTTTCATCAATCTCCTTTTGTGATATTGATCCTTTCCTGATTCCTGATATAATTTCTCCGATGGTTTTTTCAGGATCTTCAAGACATTCAAGAACATCTATTCCTGCTTTCAGAGCCAACAATCCTGTCCCTTCTGCAGCAGGAAATCTGGTTATTGCTGCCATATTCATTGCATCCGATATGATCAGGCCTTTAAACGACAGGTCATTTCTCAGAAGGCTGGTTATTATTTTCTTTGAGAAAGTGGAGGGAATTCCGGGAATTGAGTCTAAAGCCGGTATGTTAAGATGACCAGGCATGATACATGGAACTCCGGCATCAATCAGAGCTCTGAAAGGAACCAGTTCAACCGACTCTATTCTTTCTCTTGAATGTTTTACTACAGGTAGTCCTATATGTGAATCTGTTTCAGTATCACCGTGACCTGGAAAATGTTTTGCTGCAGCCAGAACACCATTTTCATGTAGGCCTTTCATATACATCAGGGTTTTCCTGCTCACATTATCAGGATCTTCACCAAATGACCTGTAGTTTATCACCGGGTTGCCTGGATTATTGTTTACATCAGCCACAGGTGCAAGATTTAAATTTATTCCGGTTCTTTTAAACTGTGCAGCTACAGCTTTGCCCATACAGTATATTAATGAATCATTCCTGATAGCACCGAGGGTCATCTGGTAGGGGAAATTAATTACACCTTCAAGTCTCATCCCAAGTCCCCATTCACCATCTTCAGCAAATATTAATGGGACCTTTGATATACTTTGAAAGTAATTAAGCATTTCAGTCTGTTTTACCGGATCACCTTCAAAGAATATTATCCCTCCCGGACCTGTATTTTTTATCAGGTTACTAATATTAACATCCTGACCTAAACCGCGGTTTGAATATGCATCTATCCAGATAAGCTGCCCGATACGTTCAGTTGGAGTAAGCGAATTAAACACCGAGTCTACCCATGGGTTATCCAGGTATCTGAGAAAAGCAGGATCACTATTCTGGGATCTGGCTGTAATAAAAAACAGTGATAAAATTAAGATTAGAATGTATCCTTTTGATTTATAATGCATTGGTGAATTATATTAAATATTTGTAGTGTCTGTTTTCCCTGGGCTCAGGATTTTTTAAATGAATTCTTCCTGTATGATTCCAGTGCTTTCTTTACTGATCCATACTGAAGCAAAAGGATACGGGCAGCTTCTCTCTGGATATTCAGCTCTTCAACAATCATCCTTGTCCCACGCTCAATAAGCTTTCTGTTTGTGAGTTGCATGTTTACCATCTTATTGCCTTTTACCCTTCCAAGTTTGATCATCACTGTAGTGGTGATCATGTTCAATATCATTTTCTGTGCTGTACCTGCCTTTAGCCTGGTGCTGCCCGTTACAAATTCGGGTCCTACAATAGCAACAATAGGTATTTCAGCTGTTTTAGCCAGCATGCTGCCGGGATTGCAGGTTATACAACCGGTGAGGATACCTTTTTCCCTTGCTTTTTTCACACCACCGATTACATAAGGCGTTGTTCCTGATGCTGCTATTCCAATAACTGTATCATTTTCGTTTATTTTGAATATCTCCAGTTCTTTCCATGCTTTTTCAGGATCATCCTCTGCAGCTTCTACAGCGTTCCTGAGGGCAGTTTCTCCCCCTGCTATCAGACCTATTACCATTGTTCCTGGAACGCCAAATGTAGGAGGTATCTCCGATGCATCAAGAACACCTAGACGCCCGCTGGTGCCTGCACCGAGGTAAAAAATACGCCCGCCCTTTTTCATCCTGGCGATTATCAACTTTACCAGTTTCTCAATCCGCGGTATTACTTTTCGGACAGCTATATGGACTTTTGAATCTTCCTGGTTGATGTTTATCAGCAGATTCATCACTGTCATCTTTTCAAGATTATCAAAATTTGAAGCTGATTCAGTGATACTGATTTTATTGCCCGATTTCCCCTGGAGTGCCATTATTTTAAAGGATCAAGATTTGTGATATGATATTGTATCAGGTCTGCCATCGGGGATAAGGTGGTTTTTCCAGGTTGCAGATTGTGCTCTTTCAATAATTCTTCAAGAAAGGGCCAGAAATGAAATGATATACTTCCGGTAAAATGGACCGGCAAACCAGCCGATTCCGGATATTGCAGTAAATTCCTAACAATGAATTCATTAAAGCTTGAAATAACGATTTCCTTTAGTTCGCTAATATGAATGTTTGCGGAGATGAACCTGGCAAACTGGCCAAGGAACCTGTTTGGAAAAGGTTTCATATAGACTCTTTCGAGTATCTCTGCAGGAGTTATACTATAGGTACTGAAAAAAAGATCTATAACTTCCTGTGAGACCTGTTTTTTCAATACCGCTGAAACCAGTTTTCTCCCCAATACTGCTCCTCCTCCCTCATCACCAAGTATATAACCAAGAGGAGAAACATTGGCTGCTATGAATTGACCATCATAGTAACATGAATTGGACCCTGTACCCATAATACATGCAATACCCCGCTCATTCTGACAGAGTGACCGTGCAGCACCCAGCAGATCTGTACCGATAAATATCTCTTCCGGTGAGCAGAACCTGCTGATAGCTTCTTTTATCACATTGTTTTTTGACTCAGTATTGCAGCCTGTCCCGTAAAAGTATATTTTATCAAATGATTTCCCGTCATACACGGGAACCTCTTCATGCAGAAGATTCACGATTTCATCAACTGAAAGAAAATAGGGATTTATGCCTCCTGAAAAATGAGACTCTTGAGGAATACCATCCTTTATTATTTTCCATTCGGTTTTTGTTGAACCGCTGTCAGCGACAAGTATCATAAAATTGAGAATATACTAAATTATTGAATCTTAATGTAATAATCTTAGAAATAGTTAATTTAAAACAGATCAGGATACAAAAATAAATGAAAATTTGTAAGATGTAAGGTAAATTCCCAACTTTATAAAATTGATTAATAATGCTTATATTTCATTCTTTACAAAAATCCTGATGAAGAGTTACAGAATTAAAAGTCTGTTATTAAGTACGATTGTGATATATATCACTTTTCAGCCCATACATTCACAGTCAGTTGACAGACTAAACAGAAAGGCAAAAGACAAGTTGCAGGAGTGGCATAATCCTTTATGGCAGTGGCAGCATATCTCTAAAGCAATATTAGACTCTGTTAATATTGAAAAGGAGAACAAAACAGTAACTCTCTATTTTGCCCCCGGATTATCTTATTATCCTTTCAGGGAAGAGAGCTGTGACCTTTTCAAAGAGTCATTAAAACAATCTCTCGGAAGGAAGTTCCGCGATTATAGGATAGATGTAATGACAAATAATTATTTCATTGATCATCTTATTCCAAACTATTTCAGAAGAGATGAGCCGATAGATTCAGATCGGTTCCCTGTAGTTAAAAACGATAAAAAGATACCTGTAAAAAGGAAAGAGATTATTGTTCCGACAAAGGGATTATTTGGTAATTCAATTGCCCTCTGGCACAGTCACGGATACTATTTTGAAATGACTCTTGACCGATGGGAATGGCAAAGGGCAAAATTGTTTGGAACTGTCGAGGATATTGCAGTTATGGGTTATGTCGTCCCATATCTTACAAAAATGCTCGAGAATGCTGGTGCCTTAGTCTGGCTGCCGAGGGAAAGGGATATTCAAACCAATGAAGTTATTGTTGATAACGATTTTTCATCAGGAGAATCTGAGTTTATCCTCTATGCAGATACCTCTTATAAAATAACAGAAAGAGGCTTTTTACTTACCGATACTCTCTTTCCAGGCTTTAATCCTTTCAGGCATGGAACATCATTAAGGATAACAGGTGATTCAGTAATATATATCCCAGATATGCCAGATAAGGGTAATTATGCGGTTTATATCTCGTATCCTCTGTTTATGGATAACTGCAGCGAGGTAAATTATACTGTTTATCATACGGGAGGTAAAACAGAATTTCTTGTAGATCAGACAATTGGTGGAGAAACATGGATTTATCTGGGTACTTTTAACTTTAATACCGGGAAGAACAAATTGACTGGCTCAGTTACTGTAAAAGGAAATTCCGCAGATGATATTTTAGCTCTGGATGCAGTGAGGTTCGGCGGTGGTATGGGTAATGTAGCCCGGCGGCCCTCTTCTGAAATAATAAAGAATCAGCAATCGCGCAACGAAAATGTCATGGAAGCTGTTACCACAGATACCTCCTTAGATAGAAACTTCTCATGGAAAATAAGTGGCATGCCAAGGTTCCTGGAAGCTGCAAGGTACTGGCTTCAATATGCAGGGATGCCTGATACCCTTATTTATACTCCGAATAATTACAGGAACGATTACAATGACGATTACCAGTCGAGGGGATTGTGGGTCAACTATCTCAAAGCTGATCCCTGTTATTCTGATGATACAATTACTACCGGGGGATTAGGTATCGACCTGGATTTGTCGCTTGCTTTTCACACAGATGCAGGTGTGACCCCGGGTGATTCGATAATAGGAACGCTGGCAATTTGTTATACCTCTGCTAACGATGGTAAATTTTCTGATGGTACTTCAAGGATGGCCAGCCGTGATCTGTCTGATATTGTACAAACACAGATAGTTGATGATATACGGAGAGTATATAATCCTGAGTGGACGAGAAGGGGCTTATGGGACAGGCCCTATTCAGAGGCCCGCAGTCCTGATGTCCCGGCCATGCTTCTTGAACTGCTGTCGCACCAGAATCTTGCAGATATGCGGTACAACCTGGATCCACGTTTCAGATTCAGTGTGTGCCGGTCGGTCTATAAAGGTATCCTGAAATATTTATCCTATGTTGAGAACAGGGAATATATTGTTCAGCCGCTTCCTGTAACCGGCTTTGCTGTTACACCTGTTTCAGGTAAAAAAATACACCTGTCATGGATACCGGTATTAGAACCGGATGAGCCGACATCAAAACCCGACAGGTATAAAGTATATAAAAGGCAGGGAGATAATGGTTTTGATAATGGATTTATAGTCGAAGATAATTTTGTTGAAATAGAACTTCCTTCCTATGATTCTATTTATAGTTTTAAAATCACTGCCCTAAATGATGGCGGGGAGAGTTTTGAATCAGAAGTTCTGTCTGCAGGGATTTTAAAAGAAAATAAAGGGAATGTCCTTATTGTAAATGGATTTGACCGTATCTCGGGACCCGCGTGGGTTGACCTTGATAACATGGCAGGTATCGAATGGTGGAATGACCGGGGTGTGCCATATATCAGGGACTTCGTAACATTAGGTGACCAGTATGATTATAACAGGCAGAACCCCTGGGTGGATGATGATGCACCGGGATGGGGAGCATCTTATACGGATATAGCCGGCAGTGTTATCCCGGGTAACAGCTTTGATTATCCCTATATTCACGGTAAGGCTATAATGGCAGCCGGACATTCATTTTATTCAGTCTCTGATGAGTATTTTATAGCAAACGGAACTGATGAATCAGAATTTAAAATCATCGATCTGATTTTCGGAGAAGAGAAAACAACATCCTTCTTTAATGATACTGTAAGAAAAGAATTCCGTATTTATACCCCGGAGTTCATGGAGAGAATGAAACAGGTAACTCAGGCAGGAGTAAATATATTTATGTCAGGAGCTTATATAGGATCGGACCAGATTATATCAGGAGATTCAACAGCTATAACGTTTGCAGAAGAGACACTCCATTTTTTACCTCGTACAGATCATGCAGTAAAAACAGGGGAGGTTTATGCAACCGATTATGCAAAACCTGCTTTTACAGGTAAATATGAGTTTAATACTGGTTATTCACCTTCGGTATACCAGGTTGAATCACCTGATGCCATAGAGCCTGCAGGTAATGGAACAGTCTGTTCCTTCCGTTATAAGGAAAACAATGCATCGGCGGGAGTTGCTTATAAAGGAGATTACAATACTGTTATTCTGGGATTTCCATTTGAAACGGTATTGACTGAAACACAGCGTGAATTGCTGATGAAACAGATACTGAATTTCTTAAGACATTAAATATTAATTATGGACAAGAAAATAACTTGTTTTATACCATTATCAGACAACAAGTCGCTTGAATCGACAGTCTTATCGCTGAAAAGCTCAGGCATAGTTGCAAGGATAGTAATTGTAGCAGGAAAGGATACAAAGGTTGAGTACAATAATCCTGAAGTTGATTATTTGTATTGTGAAGGATTCTCATCGACTTCCGCCGTAAAGAAAATGGCAATGATGTCTGATACTGAATATATCCTTATTTACAGTAAGCCTGATCCATTGGACCTTGGAAGGCATGCACTTAATAGGATAGTGTGTGTATGCGAAAATACCGGAGCCGGGATGGTCTATTCCGACTATCTCGAAAGTAAAAACAACAAGCTTTTACCTCATCCTGTAATCGATTACCAGAAGGGAAGTCTCCGTGATGATTTCAATTTTGGATCTGTAATACTATATAAGGATTCAGCATTCCAGTATGCATGTAAAAAAATGGATAAAGAATATAGTTTTGCCGGATTATATAACCTCAGACTGAAAATATCGGAAAACCACCTGATTATACATTTACCGGAGATACTTTATATTGAAACAGAAAGCGATACCAGAAAATCAGGGGAAAAGCAGTTCGACTATATTGATCCGGGGAACAGGGAGGTTCAGGTTGAGATGGAAGCTGTATGCACGGATCATCTGAAGAGAATAAACGGATGGCTGAAACCGGAATTCTCAGATATCAGTTTCGATGCAGGAGATTTTGAGTATGAGGCCTCGGTGATCATCCCTGTAAAAAACAGGGTAAAAACAATAGAAGATGCCATTAAGTCGGTTCTGAGCCAGGAGACAAAATTCAAATTTAACCTGATAGTAATCGATAACCATTCAATTGACGGAACTACAGATATCGTAAGAAAGTATGCAAAAAAGAATGAGAGGGTGATTCACATTATTCCCGGGAGGAATGACCTTGGTATCGGAGGCTGCTGGAATGAAGGAATATTTCATGAGAAATGCGGAAAATTCACTATCCAGCTTGACAGTGATGATCTTTATATCGATAAAAATGTTGTAAGCACAATAGTTAAAGCATTTTATGACCAGAAGTGTGCCATGGTCATTGGATCATACAAGATGGTCAATTTCGACTTTGAGGATCTGCCACCCGGATTGATAGATCACAAGGAATGGACACCGGAAAATGGACGAAACAACGCACTCAGGATTAATGGATTAGGTGCTCCAAGGGCTTTTTATACACCTATGATAAGAAGAATTGGTGTACCAAATGTCAGCTATGGTGAGGATTATGCAGTAGGTCTTGCAATCAGCCGCCATTACCAAATCGGGAGAATATATGAACCTCTGTACCTGTGCCGGAGATGGGAGGGAAATACCGATGCTGCTCTCGATGTTATAAAAATAAATGCTCATAACCTTTATAAGGACAGATTGAGGACAATAGAGTTACTGGCAAGGATACAGGTAAATAGAAAGGGAAATTGAAAGAAAGTCAATTAGTGATATTTGAAAATGTACTCCCAGAGAATATCCGATCTTTTTGAAACCCAGTTGAAGGAATGGAAGCTGGCAAGACTTAACTATCTGCAGCTTAAGAATGTAAAAAACCGTGAATTTGACTTCGGGACTTTCAGGGTAAAGGTACAGTTCAATGCGGGAAGAATAAGATCCTCATCAGCAAAAGTGGATTCAAAATCAATAGAGGAAAGACCATGTTTCCTCTGTGAAAAGAACAGGCCTCCTGAACAGAGAGGTGTGAGGTTTGAAGAAAACCTGACAATCCTCATTAATCCGTTTCCAATATTTAAGAGGCATCTGACAATTCCATCAGAATCGCATATAGAACAGCGGATAAAGAATAATATTGGCATAATGCTTTCTCTTGCTGAGACATTGCCTTCCTATATTATCTTTTATAACGGACCTCAGTGCGGCGCCTCAGCTCCCGATCATTTTCATTTGCAGGCAGGTAACCGCGGATTTATGCCTCTTGAAGAAGATTTTCATGATGGTAAACTGGCAAATATTTTATCTTTAAAAGAGAATATTGAAATATGGCAATGGAAAGGTTACAAGCGTGGTATAATTACTCTTAAAGGTAATGATAAAACAAAACTTGTCAGTATTGTTGATAAAGTCATTGAACGATTTTCACAAATCCAACCCGATCTGCCTGAACCAATGTTGAATATTCTTGCAGATTATTCTGAGGGAACCTGGACTATTCATATTATCCCAAGAAAAAAGCATCGTCCGTCCCGGTTTTTTGAAGAAGGTAAAAATCAGTTACTTATAAGTCCTGCTGCAGTTGATCTCGGCGGTGTTCTGATAACGCCAAGGGAAGAGGATTTTAAAAAGATAACCAGGAGTGATATTGAGGATATCTTTACCCAGGTTTGCTATAATGACAACGAAATAACAGGGATTATAAAAGATCTATTATGACAGTAAGAAGAGAGACTCCGGATATCCAGGTCGGGATATTTACACTTGATGAGATTAACTTCACCCTTGGCGGCAGCTTCAAAGATAATTACAGCGGTAGTATTATTTCAGGAGTGTGTACTGCAAAATATTCAAATAAAAAAATTTTACTGACCTGTGATGAGAAAATTATATCCGAAGCGAGTTCTTTATTGTTAATCCCTCAGGTTGTTGAAAAATCATCTTTTACACTTCATGCTGTAACTATTGGAGTTGATTTTCACTGGCAGCGCAAAGAGGATCAGGTTTTTAAGGGAAGTCTTAAATTTATCATAGAAGATAAAAGTGTCACTGCGGTCAATGTTTTATCGGTAGAGGACTACCTGATAAGTGTGATATCTTCAGAAATGCGCGCTACATCATCGTTAGAATTTCTGAAGGCACATGCAGTTATCTCACGAAGCTGGCTTCTGGCTCAGATCGATAAAAGCAGGAAAATGGATAGTGAAAACGAAAAATATAATACTCATTTTATAACTGAAAATGAGCTTATTAAATGGTACGACAGGGAGGATCATATTAATTTCGATGTATGTGCCGATGACCATTGCCAGAGATACCAGGGAATTACACGGGCTTCATCACCGGCTGTTATCAATGTAATTGGGGAAACATATGGTGAAATACTATCATATAATGGAAATGTCTGTGATACAAGATATTACAAATGCTGTGGAGGTGTTACAGAACTTTTTGAGAATGTATGGGAACCTGTAAATCATCCCTACCTGACAAGAGTTACAGATAGTAAGTCCGGTTCCGGGATGAACGAAATTGACCTGACAAAAGAGGAGGAGTCAATAAAGTATATATCCGGTGAACCTGATGTATTTTGTAATACTTCCGAAAATAAGATACTAAAACAGGTATTGAATGATTATGACCAGGAGACAATAGATTTCTTCAGGTGGAAGGTCACATATACTCAAAATGAACTAAGTGAACTTATTAAGACTCGCACGGGAATAGATTATGGGATTATTGACAACCTGATTCCAATGGAAAGGGGTGTCTCAGGCAGGATAATAAGATTGAAAATAGAGGGCTCAAAGAAAACAATGATAATCGGGAAGGAACTTGAAATACGGAAGTCACTGTCAAAGTCTCACCTCTACAGCTCATGTTTTTATGTTAAAAAGATAAGTGATGGCGAAGAAATTCTTTTTATCCTGCATGGTGCCGGATGGGGGCATGGAGTTGGATTATGCCAGATTGGTGCTGCCGTTATGGGTGCAAAAGGATATTCCTACAGGGAAATACTGGAGCATTATTTCCCGGGTACTGTATTGGAAAAGTTATATTAACATCCCCCTGCCCCCTTCAAAGGGGGAGGAAGAGGAACATCCCCCCTTGAGGGGGGCAGAACAAAAAACATCCCCCCTTGAGGGGGGCAGGGGGGTGTAGAAGTCACATATTTAGAAGATTATGCAATAAAAATGAAAAAATACCTAACCTCAATAATAACAATCCTTCTTTTGTACCAATCCCTACTTAGCCAGTCATGGATCCGTATAAACCAAATGGGATATCTTCCTGTATCAGTTAAAGTTGCAGTGTTTATTTCAACTGAGGAGGTGCAAACAGGTAGTTTTAATGTTTGCGATGCAATAACTGACAGAGTGGTTTTTAGCGCAACAGCAGAAGAGTACAGCGGTGCAGACTGGGGTATGAAATCGGCAGCACGGCTTAACTTTTCGGAGCTTGAAACTACCGGAGGTTATTACATCATTATTAATGATACCAGGTCTGAGCCTTTCAGGATTGCTGCCGATGTATATAATGGAACTGCAGATTATATTCTGAGATACATGCGGCAGCAAAGATGTGGCTACAATCCTTACTATGCAGATTCCTGCCATACACACGATGGTTTTATTGTTGATCATCCTTCCAGAACAGGAGAAATAATTGATGTCGTTGGTGGCTGGCACGATGCAAGTGATTATCTTCAGTATGTTACCACATCTGCAAATGCAGTTTACCAGATGCTTTTTGCATATTCCAGGAATCCTGGTATTTATGGTGACAGTTATAATGCTTCAGGTGATGCCGGCAGCAATGGCATACCCGATATCCTTGATGAGGCTAAATGGGGTATTGACTGGCTTGTAAAAATGAACCCCGATAGCGGTGTAATGTTTAACCAGCTGGCTGACGACCGTGATCACAGGGGATTCAGGATACCCACCGAAGATTCAGTTTCGTATGGTAATGGATTGTATCGTCCTGTCTATTTTGTTACAGGAAAATCACAGGGACTGGCAAAATATAAGAACAGAACCACAGGTGTTTCTTCCGTGGCAGGTAAATACGCTTCATCTTTTGCACTTGGCTCTGAAATACTAAGAGATTACTATACTGATTTCTCAGCGGAGCTTACTCTTAAAGCTGAAGACGCATGGGAGTTTGCACTTACCGATTTGGGAAATACCCAGACTGCCTGTAATGTGTCACCATATTTTTATGAGGAGGACAACTGGGTTGATGACCTGGAACTGGCTGCCTGGTCACTTTTTAGCCTTACCGGCGATTCATCAAGGCTTATGCAGGCAGATTACTGGGGTGCTCTCGAACCTGTAACTCCATGGATTGAATTTGACACAGCCCGCCATTACCAGTTTTATCCCTTTGTAAACCTGGGCCATGCCGGTATGGCACAATCAAAAACAAAATACTCAGAAAAGTATATTGCCTTTATGAAGAAGGGTCTAGGTATTATGGAAGAAAGAAGAAAGAGTGATCCCTTCAGGGTTAAGATACCATTTATTTGGTGTTCAAATAATTACGTGGCTGCAGCCCTTACTCAGCACATGCTGTACACTGATGAAACAGGAGATAAAATATTCCTCGAAACAGAAGCAGCCCTCAGGGACTGGCTTTTCGGGTGTAACCCCTGGGGTACAACAATGATTAGCGGACTACCGGCAGGTGGAGATTATCCCCTCTATCCGCATGCTGCCCTTACCTCTATCCTGGGTAAAATACCTGAAGGAGGACTGGTTGACGGACCTGTCTATGCACGGATATTTAATAACCTTATAGGCGTTACATTACTCCGCCCCGATGGTTATGTTAAGTTTCAAAACGGGAAGGTTGTATATCATGATGATATTGGCGATTACAGCACCAATGAACCTACCATGGATGGTACAGCAAGTCTTAGCTATGTTCTTTCATCTCTTGAAGCTGAAGGTCTGAAACAGGGTACAAAGGAGAAAGATATTACTAAAGACTCGCATGGAGCTGTTGTCAGAAAGAATACTAACAGAAAAGTGATCTATCTCACTTTTTCTGCTGATGAATATGGTGAGGGTTTTGAACATATACTGAATACCATGAAAAAAAATAATGCCGGTGGATCATTCTTCCTTACAGGCAACTTTCTGCGCGATCCTCATTATTCAAATATTGTTAAAAGAATTGTCTCGGAAGGACATTATGTGGGACCTCATTCAGATAAACATCTGTTGTATGCTTCATGGGAAAAAAGAGATTCACTGCTTGTCAGCAAAGGTGATTTTATATCAGACCTTAAAGCCAACTTTCAGGAACTTATTAATAGTAAGGCATTTAAAGGTGACCCCAGGTACTTCCTTGCACCATACGAATGGTATAATTCCGTAATCTCTGCATGGGCCGGAGATTTGGGATTAACCCTGATAAATTTCACGCCCGGAACAGGAACTAATGCAGATTATACCACTCCGGATATGCCTGGTTACATGTCGTCAGATATATTGCTGGGAAAGTTAAAAGACTTTGAAGCGAAAGATGAAAACGGGTTAAATGGAGCAATTATCCTGATACATCCCGGCACGCATCCGGATCGAACAGATAAGTTTTATATGAAACTGGGGGAGATTATTAATTATTTTTCTTTAAAAGGATATACATTTGAACACTTATAATATTCCTTTATGAGTCAGCACAAAGATCGTTCCCCGTGGGCATGGATCCCGACACTCTATTTCTACCAGGGAATCCCTTACAGTATTGTTATGGTTACATCAGGTCTTATTTACAAGACCATGGGAATCTCCATTGCCTCATTTGCATTCTGGACAAGCCTTCTTTATCTCCCATGGGCTATCAAGCCCCTTTGGAGCCCATATATTGATGTTGTCTCAACAAAGAGAAACTGGGTGGTATGGACACAATTACTACTCGGAGTAGCCTTTATTGCTGTTGGTATTGTGATGCCTCTACCTTTCTTTTACCCTATAACCCTGGGAATATTCGCCATTATTGCTATCTCTTCAGCCAGTCATGATATTGCAGCTGATGGATTTTATATGTATGCCCTTGACCAGCACAAGCAGGCCTTTTTTGTAGGGATAAGATCAACATTTTACCGGTTTGCCATGCTTACTGCCCTGGGGCTTATACCGGTAGTTGCCGGACTTATACAGGAAAATACAGGGCTGGAGCCGGTTGTTTTTGAAGCCAGATCGGTACTTCCTGAGAATTATATACCCTTCGATCCTGATAATATCCATATTGAAAAGTCTGATGATGAACTTTCCCTGCTATTATTTCCTGACCAGTTGCAGGTGCCTGTATATCAGGAGGAAGAATCAGAACTGGATTCAGCAGTTATTTACATCGCATTATCTGCTCCACCTGATGAAGGTGAAACAGTGGTTGTAAACGTTGCAAGAACATCAGGCAGTAAGGATATTGATTTATCGGGTAACCAGACCGGGAGGTTTGAGTTTACCAGTCACAACTGGAACATACCTGTAGCAGCATCAGTTAAGGTAAATCATAATCTTTCAGAAACAACCTCCTCTGAATTTGTAATTACTGCTGGCAACATTGCATTCAGCTGGATGGTATCCCTTGCTGTACTAGGAGTCTTATTGCTTGCTCTGGCAATATACAACAGGATATTTATGCCTCATCCCGATGAAAAAAGTACAAAGGAGAAGATGGGATGGAAGGTTTACAAAGAGGTTTTTATATCATTTTTTTCCAGACCGGGTGTTGTTCCTGCACTGATTTTCTTTTTCACATACAGACTTGGAGAATCGCAGCTGGTAAAGGTGGCGACACCATTTCTTGTCGATTCGAGAAGTGTAGGCGGTATTGGTATGACCTCAACGCAATACGGAATAGCATATGGTACAGCAGGAATGATTTGTCTTACTCTTGGAGGTATACTTGGAGGTCTTACAGCTGCAAAATATGGTCTTAAACGCCTTATCTGGCTGATGGCACTATGTTTGAATATCCCCAGTGCTGTTTATATTTATCTCGCCTATATACAGCCAATGCCTGGTGATCTTACCATTTACCTGTCAGTTGCTCTTGAGCAGTTCGGGTATGGTTTCGGATTTACAGCATATATGCTCTATATGCTTCATTATGTTGGAGAAAGCAGGTTTAAGACAGCCGAATACGCAATAGCAACATCGCTTATGGCACTTGGTATGATGCTGCCCGGAATGATATCAGGAGCGATGAAAGAGGTACTGGGTTACCAGAATTTCTTTATTTATGTGATTATCTGTTCAATACCGGGATTTATTGCTATCAAATTCCTTAAAATAGATCCTGTTTTCGGAATAAAAAAGAAAGAATAGAATGACATTTTCCGGGTTACAGAAAGAGCTTAAGGGTGACCTGTTTACCGATGATTTTCAGAGGATTCTTTATGCCACTGATGCATCCTCTTACAGGGAGTTACCCCTTGCGGTAACAAGACCAGTGGATAAGGAGGATATAAAAAAAATAATCAGTTTTGCACATGAAACAGGTACTTCTGTAATCCCTCGTGGCGCAGGAACATCTCTTGCCGGTCAGGTGGTAGGTCCGGGAATAGTAATAGATGTTTCGAAATATATGAACCGGATAGTTGAGTTTAACCCGGAGGAGAGATGGGTAATAGTAGAACCCGGAGTGATACTTGCGGAACTTAATAAATTTCTCCTGCCACATGGTCTTTTCTTCGGACCTGAGACATCCACTGCTGACAGATGTTGTATGGCAGGTATGCTCGGTAATAATTCATGCGGGCTGCATTCATTGATATATGGAAGCGTGCGGGATCATATTCTTGAGGCAGATGTAATCCTTTCTGATTGTTCCGAAACTACATTCAGGGAATTGACAACAGAAGAATTCACTGCTAAATGCAAGGGTGATCAGTCTTCTCTTGAAACATCAATCTACAGGAATATACGTGATACTCTGTCAGATCCCGAAAATAGAAAAGAGATTCTCGCCCGGTTTCCTCATCCTGACCTGAAACGGCGTAATAACGGGTATGCCCTTGATACTCTTCTGGATTCTGATCCCTTTTGTGGCAACAGCCAAAAGATAAACATATGTAAATTACTGGCCGGGTCAGAAGGTACCCTTGCCATTACAGTAAAAATGAAGCTGAACCTTCTTAAAATGCCTGCATTCAAAACAGGTCTTGTCTGTGCTCATTTCGAATCCCTGCAGGATGCCCTGAAGGCCAACATAATAATACTAAAACATAATCCCGCATCAGTTGAGCTGATAGATGATTTCATCCTCAATTGTACAAAAGATAATATAACCCAGAGCAAGAACAGATTTTTTATCAAGGGTGAACCAAAGATCATTCTGCTGATAGAACTATTAAGAGATACAATTGCCGGGATAAAGGAATCGGCGCAAAATATTGAAAAGGAGTTATGTGGGGCAGGATATGGGTATCACTTCCCGCTCTTTACCGACAATAATGAGATACAGAGAGTATGGGATCTCCGTAAAGCCGGACTCGGCGTTCTTCTTAATATACCCGGCGAAAAACGTAGTGTTCAGGTTATTGAAGATACCTCCGTTCTTCCTGGATATTTACCCGACTATATAACTGATTTCGAGCAGGTTCTAAAAAAATACGAACTTAGCTGTGCCTATTATGCTCATGTAGCAACCGGCGAGCTTCATCTCAGTCCGCTTCTTAATCTTAAAGATCCTGCAGATGTAGATATTTACCATAATATTGCAAAAGATATAGCTACTCTGGTAAAAAAATACAGGGGTTCACTAAGTGGTGAACATGGAGATGGCCGGCTTCGGGGTGAATTTATTCCGGTGATGCTGGGAGAATATAATTATGCTCTTCTGAAGGAACTGAAAAGAACATGGGATCCGGATAATATTTTTAATCCTGGGAAAATAATTGATACACCTCCTATGAACCGGAACCTTCGTTACAGGCTTGGAGAGCAGCCGGAGCCCCTTAAAACAACGTTCATATTCCCGGAAAAGGGTACTCTTCTATTTGCAGCAGAGAAATGCAGCGGATCAGGTGATTGCCGTAAAAGCTCAATTATAGGAGGAA
This sequence comes from uncultured Rikenellaceae bacterium, assembly GCA_964507015.1. GTDB lineage: Bacteria > Bacteroidota > Bacteroidia > Bacteroidales > VadinHA17 > LD21. The sequence continues at coordinate 18,764 of CAZDOM010000036.1, forward strand.
CTATGTGTCCCACCTTTATGGCAACCACCGATGAGGATAAATCAACCCGCGGCAGAGCAAATATTCTCCGGGAATTTCTTACAAGATCTGGTAAAAAATATCCATGGGATCATGAGGAGATCTACAGGGTGATGGATCTATGTCTTTCCTGCAAAGCCTGTAAATCGGAATGTCCTTCTAACATCGACATGACGAAATTTAAGGCTGAATTTCTTCAGCACCATTATAAGATTCATGGAATCCCGTTCAGGACATGGCTTGTCGGCTGGTTGCCAAGAATAAACAGACTGGGAATGTTTTTCCGGCCTATTACCAATTTTGTAACAGGATTGAGGATATTTAAGAGAATTATCGGGTTTGAAGAGACCAGGAATATACCATCACTTTCAAAAATTACCCTTAAAAGCTGGAGGCGAAGGAACCGGAATATTAAAACAGGTAACAATGGTAAAGTCTATCTTTTTGCTGATGAGTTCACGGATTATAATGAAAGTGATATAGGTGTAAAAACTATCCTGCTTTTAGAGAAGCTTGGATATCAGGTTATTATTCCAAAGCACAGAGAAAGCGGAAGGACCTTCTTCTCGAAGGGAATGCTAAAGGAAGCTCAGAAAGTTTCAAATAAGAATATAAGACTCCTGAAAAATATTATTTCTGAGGATTCACCATTGATAGGGCTCGAACCATCAGCAATCCTTAGCTTCAGGGATGAGTATCCTGAAATTGCTGAAAACGGACTAAAGGATGATGCCAAAAATCTAGCCAGCAAGGCTTTGCTGCTCGAGGAATTTTTATGCAGAGAATATGATAAAGGAAGAATAACTTCAGGACTTTTTACAACAGATCTGAAAAAAATAAAACTTCATGGTCATTGTCAGCAGAAAGCTATATCTTCAACTGCCTGTACTATCAGGATGCTTTCAATACCTGTCAATTACGAGGTCGAGGAAATACCAAGCGGATGCTGTGGTATGGCGGGAGCATACGGGTATGAAAAGGAACATTATGAGATGAGCATGAAAATAGGAGAGTTGATACTCTTTCCGGCAATCAGGGAAGCACCGGAAGATACAGTTATTGCAGCACCGGGAACATCATGCAGGCATCATATTGCCGATGGAACCGGAAGGAAGGCATATCACCCTGCTGAAATAATGTATGAGGCAATTATCAAGGATAAGTAATGGAATCTAAAACTATTAATATGAAGATCACAGGACTATCAAATGTAGAGCAGTCATATTTTGACCGCTCAGGGCGAAGCGGATATTCAACAAAGATCCCGTATATTATTGTTAAGAATTTCCCTGACCTTGGTTTACTCACAGCACTGAGGTTTATTGAATGGGTCGATAAAAATCCAGAAGGTGTGATAAGTCTTCCTACAGGTAAGACTCCTGAATATTTTATAAAATGGACACAAAAGTTGCTTGATGGCTGGGATACCAGGGAGACTCGCGAACTAATTGGGGAAAATGGTCTTTCAATAAATAAAAAGCCTTCTTTCAGGGGATTGCATTTTGTCCAGATAGATGAGTTTTACCCTATCGATCCTAAACAGCATAACAGTTTTTATGACTATGTAAGGAACTACTACATACAGGGATTTGATCTTGACCCTGCAAGAGCATTGCTTATCAATTCTGATGAGATAACATTACACGAAGGATTACATTTTTCAGCAGTGTTTCCTGATAGCCGGATCGACCTGACCCTTCGCAACAGGGAGGCTTCTACTGCCCTTGAAAGAACTCAGCAGGCATCTATCTTCCGCATTGACAGCTGGTGTACTGAATATGAGAACCGCATAAGGGAACTTGGTGGTATAGGATTCTTCCTTGGTGGCATGGGCCCCGACGGTCATATCGCATTTAATACACGCGGCAGTGATCATAACTCAACTTCCAGGCTTACCGCTACCAATTTTGAAACACAGGCAGCATCAGCTGGAGATCTCGGTGGAATAGAGGTGTCGAGGAACAGATTGGTAATAACTATAGGGCTTGGTACAATAACATATAATCCCGATGGTGTATCAATAATATTTGCTGCTGGAGAGGCAAAGGCAAATGTGGTAAAAAATGCCCTGGAAAATGAACCCAATAATCTGTATCCGGCAACAGTTTTACAGCGGCAGAAGAATGCCCGTTTCTACCTCACTGAAGGGGCAGCAGTTCAACTCCATGATAGTATAGAGAAATATTATACTGATGGTGAATGGACATTTGAAAAAACAGAAAAGGCAATTTTTGACCTGTGCCAGGGAATTGATAAATATTCTCATAAACTGGATATAAATGACCTGAAAAATGACAGGTACTGCCGCCTGATACCAGACCTGAGTCTCGAAAAGGTTAAGGAAGTTGTTGAATCAACAAAAAAGAAGATGGAGCAGGGGCTCAAAAAAGAGAAAAACCAGATCTACCTTCATACCGGCCCTCATCATGATGACATAATGCTCGGGATATTTCCCTGTATCATTCCACAGCTCAGGGAAGCATCAAATGAGTTTCATTTCTCAGTTTTTACATCAGGATTTACGGCAGTGACGAATATTATGCTGCAGAAATTGTTACAGGAGACATTGAACCATATCGAAGGGGGGAAAGTGCAGATGATTGAATATTCCGATTTCTTTGAACAGGGATACAAATATAAATTCGATAAGGATGTCAGTCACTATCTTGATAAAATAGCTGCCAAAGATGCGGCAGGACAGTTAAGGGGTGTATGCCACAGGCTTATAAGAGTAATGGTTGATATCTATAAACTTAAATCGAAGAATGAACTGACAGATAAGATAATAAAAAATATTGAACTCCTCAGGTCGAGTTATAGCGGGCAAAAGAATCCTCCTGATATTCAGAAGCTTAAGGGTATGCTGCGTGAATTTGAAGAGGAACTGGTGTGGGCTCATTACGGGGTTAAGGTTCAGAATATCGAACACCTGCGGCTGGGTTTTTATACCGGGGATATTTTTACTCCGCAACCGAGCAGCAAACGTGATGTTGAACCTATACTGGAAATGATGAAACGTATCAGACCTACAGTAGTAAGCCTGGCTTTCGACCCCGAGGGATCAGGACCCGATACACATTATAAGGTTCTGCAGGCACTGGCCGAAGCTCTGCGTCAGTGGAAAAAGGAAGAGGACATTTCTTCTCTCAGGATAATCGGTTACAGGAATGTATGGTTCAGGTTCCAGCCTTCGGAAGCAAATGTTTATACACCTGTATCACTCAATTCAATGGCCGTACTTAACAGTTCTTTTAAAAACTGTTATATCAGCCAGGTAGATGCTTCATTCCCAAGTTATGAGCTTGACGGACCCTTCAGTGACCTTTCACAACAAATCTGGGTTGAACAGTTCAAAAGGGTACAGCTGATTCTGGGAAAGGATTTCTTCTATGAACATGAACGACCAAAAATCCGGACAACACATGGAATGGTATTGCATAAAGAAATGAAAGTGGACGAATTCCTTATCCATGCCCGCGAACTTGAAAAGAGTATGGAGGGAAGCTGATTTATTACGGATTGGCTTCGCCGAGCTCGCTTTCGGCTCGGTTGCGGATTTGGGATTTCGGAATGAGATTATTAGTGTTTAATACAGATAATATTTCTCTGCTTTCTTTCTGAAGACTGTAATATCTTCTGTCCAGAGACCGGCAATTGAGGCTACTGTCCGGCTTTTTGTAAAACTGATCCTGACCTGATCTGTCCCGCAAACCTTATCGAACATATCAAGCCTTGACTTTTCACACAGCTCAAATACATCTTTATCCGGCCACAGCTTGTGTAACTCCTGCAAGATATAAAACTGAATAAGTGAAAGAGGTGCTTTTACTTTATCAATTATATGAACCTGGACCCCATGGACCATTTTCCCCTGTGAAACACCATAATAGGGCTTATAATGAACAGGGCGGAAAATAATACCGGGAAGAACCAGTGAATTAAGGTTTTCTGCAAGAGAATCAGCATTGATCCATTCAGTGGCAAACATCATAAAAGGTAAGGTATAACCAACACCAATATTTGCCACATATAATTCACCTGCAATACCAGTTGCAGGATAATAGTGACACGTCTCCGCATAAGGTATATGAGGTGATGATGGTACCCAGGGTAAACCGGTATCATCAAAATGCATCTCCCTGTTCCATCCGTTCATCTTTATCACTGTAAGATCGCACTTAACTCCATCTTTAAGAAGTCCCTCTCCATTAAGGTACATTGCCAGTTCACCAACTGTAAGTCCATGAATATATGGTATAGGGTATTGACTCACAAATGAGGTAAAACCATCCCTGACCAGAGGCCCTTCTATACGAATACCTCCCAGGGGATTGGGCCGGTCGAGAACCACAAAAGGAATGTTATTTTCCGCAGCAGCTTCCATGGCAAGACCAAGGGTACTGATATATGTATATGACCGCGATCCGATGTCCTGTATATCATAAACAAGGATTTCTATTCCTTCAAGCATCTCTTTTGCAGGTTTTCTGGTATTGCCATATAAACTGTAAACCGGCAATCCGGTATTTGGATCTGCAGTTGAGCCAATGATCTCTCCGGCAGTAAATTCACCCCTTACACCATGCTCGGGACCATACAATGCAGTCAGTTTTACTCCGGGAGCATTAAAGATAATATCCACTCCGGAAACCAGTTCATGGTTAACTCCTGTGGGATTGGTGATTAATCCCACTCTCTTTCCCTGCAGGATCTCAAATTTGCTTTTAACCAGTAATTCAAAACCCGTTTCTACCTGCTGGGCTTTAAGTGAATAGCTTGTCATTAAAGAATATAAAACAAGAGAAAGTGCAATAAATGACCTTACTGTGTATTTCATCTTTTTTCTTATAAAGATAAATAGGCTTCAATTATTTGCCTAAATTACTGTGGCAATTTATAAATTTGTTCTGTTTAATAAAACAAATCTTTTTGATATGAGGATTTCTGCAATTCTTGTTATTTTCCTTCTGGTTTACAGCTGTACTAATCCACTATTACCTGATCAGGTAAAGAGTGATCTTGATTCCATTGTTATCAGTAGGATTCCTGATCAGCGTGAAGGGATTTGTACATACAGTATAGAAATGTTGAAAGGTAAAAGACTGGTATTACGAGGTGAAACAAATATTGAGACAGTAAGGGATGCCTTAGTAAATTACCTTGATAAGGTTGGTTTTATGGTATCTGATAGTCTTAAGATACTTCCTGATATATCAGAGATCGAAAAAACCTGGGGACTGGTATCCATAAGTGTTTGTAATATAAAAAGCGAACCATCATATTCAAGCGAGCTGGTTTCGCAGGCCGTTATGGGGACACCTGTAAAGTTACTGAAAGCAAAAGGCAGCTGGTTATTGATTCAGACACCTGATTATTATATTGGATGGACTACAGGGAGCAGCATAGTTAAACTGAAAGAAAGTGAGATTCATGCCTGGCAACAGTCTGATAGATTGATATATACAGGCAGATCAGGTGATATCGTTTCTGAAAATAATATATCTGAGGTAGTATCAGATATAGTTACAGGAGCCGTAATAAATCTAATTTCCGAAAAGCAGGATTATTATATCGTTGAGCTTCCTGACGGCAGAAGGGGAATGATTAAAAAGACCCAGGCCGGGGATTTTAAACAATGGTGTATCAAAATCAATCCTGAACCTGAAAAAATGATACAGTATGCTGAATCTTTTATTGGGTATCCTTACCTGTGGGGTGGCACATCCACAAAAGCATTTGACTGCAGTGGTTTTGTAAAGACGCTGTTTTTTACAGGCGGTATAATCCTTGCCCGCGATGCATCATTGCAATATTTGCACGGTCTGCCTGTCGATATTACGTCATCATTCGATAATCTGGTTCCTGGCGATCTGCTTTTCTTCGGATATCTTAACGATAAGGGAGAGGAGAAGATAATACATGTTGGCATGTATATAGGTGATACAGAGGTAATTCATTCATCAGGCATGGTAAAGATAAACAGTCTTGATCCGGATCGTGACAATTATAGCAGTTATCTTGGAGAAACAATAAAGGGAGCCAGGAGAGTGATTGGTGAAGAATCACAGAAGGGAATTGAATGTGTAGCTAATCATCCCTGGTATAACAATCAGATAATCAGCAACTTCCAGTAACCAGTAACCAGTAACCAGTAACCAGTAACCAGTAACCAGTAACCAGT
>CAZDOM010000037.1:0-24669 GCA_964507015.1 uncultured Rikenellaceae bacterium
TTGTTTTAAATGGCCACACAAGATAGCTATTTTAGCATTAGAGGCAAAAATATTTGATAACAATTATAAAGGCATAACACCTTTTTTGAGCATATTATTAAGTTAATATTTACTAATTCTTTACTCTTATTAAGATATGTATTATCTTCGTAACCCAATTTTGAATTTAAACTGAAATGAAAAAATATTTGTTTAATATATTTGTTTTTATTTGTCTTCTTGCCGCATCTCCCGGAATTCTTTTTGCCCAGGAAAAATTATGGACTCTCCAGGAGTGCATTCAATATGCCATCGACAATAATATCCAGATCAAACAGCAGGTTCTCCAGACCATGTATCAGGAAAATGCACTGGAACAATCAAAGCTCAACCTGCTTCCAACTATAAACGGGCAGGCTTCACATAATTATTCTTTTAACAGGACCCTCGACCAGACGACCTACCAGTATGTTGATCAGAATGGACAGTCGAACCAGTTCTACGTTGGAGGAAGCCTTAACCTGTTCAACGGTCTGCAGAACTATAATACGATCCGCAGAAACAAGTACCAGCTTATGGCAAGTGAGCTTGATCTCCAGAGTATTAAGGATAATATATCGCTTAACATTGCCCTTGCTTACCTGCAAATATTGCTTAATAACGAGCTGGTTACAGCCACTGACAACCAGCTTCAGATAACCCGCCAGCAGATCGAAAAGACAAAGAAAATGTTTGAAGCCGGGAGTATTGCCAGGGGTAATCTATTACAGATAGAGGCACAGGCTGCCAGTGAGGAGTTGCAGCTTATTAACCTGAAAAATCAGCTCGACATTTCATACCTTACAATTACACAGATGCTCGAGCTTGAATCGCCTGAAGGATTCCGTATCGTTGCCCCGGAGATCTCTATAGACACAAATACGGTTATTTCAGGAAATATTAAAGATATCTTCGGGCAGGCTCAGGGATTGAGACCTGAAATTAAGAGTGCCGAACTAAACCTGAATGCAAGTGAATATGATCTTAAAATAGCACAGGGAGCCAGAAGCCCGAGGCTCTCGATGAGTCATTCTGTAAGCACAATGTATTCCAATATCAGGCAGAAATTCTTAAATCTTGACCCCGTAACCTCTATGCCGCTTTATGGTGATTATCCCTTTTCCGAACAGTTACACGATAATTTGAATTATGGCCTGGGCTTTACACTAAATGTCCCTATACTAAATGGCTGGCAGGTAAATAAGAATATTTCCAATTCAAAAATCAGCATTGATAATTATCGCTATACTCTTGAAGGAGAAAAGAAAAGACTCTACAAGAATATCCAGCAGGCTTATGCCGATGCTGTTGCTGCCCTTAAGAAATACAGTGCCAGCATGAAGGCAGTAACGTCAATGGAGGAATCATTCAGGTATACCGAACAGAAGTTCGATGTTGGCATGGTAACCCCTGTTGATTATAATGCCGCCAAAACACAACTGTTAAATGCACAGTCAGATATGTCGCAGGCAAAATATGAATTTATATTTAAAACCAAGGTGCTCGATTTCTATAAGGGCCTTCCATTAAATTTAAACCAGTAAAACCACCTAATCAAAGGAATAATATAATGAAACCTCCATGTATCAGAATACAAAACACAATAGTATAATAATCAAATACATGGTGGTTCCATCATTCAAATGAAATAAATTTCTTTATGATGAAAAACAATAAAATACTTAAGATACTGATTATCGTTGTCGTAATTCTTTTAGTTTTTGCGGTGATCGGGAAAAAAGCCGGTTGGTTCGGTAAAGCTGTTACGGTTAAAGTAGCAGTGGAGTATGCTCAAAAAAGGATGATCACTGAGACGATAACAGCTAACGGGCGGATACAACCCGAAAAAGAGGTAAAGATCACTCCTGATGTTTCAGGAGAGATCATCGAGCTGAATGTTAAAGAGGGTGATTATGTGGAGTCAGGCAAACTGCTGCTAAGGATAAAACCTGATGTTTATATTTCACAGCGGGATCGTACCGTTGCAGCACTGAGCTCTGCACGTGCCCGCCTTGCACAGGTTGAGGCACAGTTCAAACAGTCAGAATTATCATTCAACAGGATAAAGCAACTATACGACCAACAGACTATCTCCAAATCGGAATATGAGCAGGCAGAAGCTTCATATAATGTGGCAAAAGCCGAGGTGGATGCTGCTAAGTTTTCCATTACCAGTGCAGAAGCATCACTCAAGGAGGCTAATGAAAACCTTGTTAAAACTTCTATTTATGCCCCCATGCCCGGGACTGTATCAATGCTGCTTGTAGAGCTTGGCGAAAGAGTAGCCGGAACAAACCTTATGGCCGGTACGGATATTCTCCGTATTGCTGACCTTACCCGCATGGAAGCACAGGTTGAGGTGAATGAAAATGATATAGTAAGAGTAAGCATGGGAGACACTGCAATTATTGAAGTTGATGCATACCTTGATGAAAAATTCAAAGGAGTTGTGACTGAAATAGCAAATTCGGCTAAAACAACCGGTGTTTCTGCCGACCAGGTAACCAATTTTGATGTCAAGATACTTATACTTCCCGAATCATATGAACATCTTGCAAAGGATGGGAGTACTCCTTTTCGGCCGGGAATGTCAACAACTGTCGATATCGAGACTGAATCAAAAAAGGATATACTCACTGTTCCTATCCAGTCAGTAACAACCCGTGTTGATACAACAAAAACTGCCACCACAGCTGCAGAAGAAGAGATACGTACTCTTGTCTTCACAACCGATGGGGAGTATGCTCTTGCCAAAGATGTAAAAACCGGGATACAGGATAACAGTTTTATCGAGATACTCAGTGGTATTGAAGATAGTACCAGGATCATTTCAGCGCCATTCAGTGCTATAAGCAAAAAACTCTCTGACAGTACCCTTGTAGAGATTGTCTCAAAAGATGACCTCTATGAGAAGGACTAAACTGAAATTTTTCAGTTGAGAATATGATAATCTGCCTTGAAAGCGCAACATCAACCTGTTCTGTTGCATTATGCGACAAGGGAAAGGTAATATCCATGAAGGAGAGTGAAACAGGCAAGTCACATGCCTCTTTACTGACAGTTTTCATTGATGAACTGCTGAAAGAAGCTAACATGGGAACCACTGATCTTGAAGCTGTTGCAGTCAGCAAAGGACCCGGGTCATATACAGGACTGAGGATTGGTGTTTCAACCGCCAAAGGAATAGCCTTCGGAGCCTCAATTCCGCTTATAGGAATAGATACTACTTACTCTTTGTTCAGCGGCTTTATCTCTTCTGTTTCCGGAATAAATGAATCTGATCTTTTCTGCCCTGTAATCGATGCACGCAGGATGGAGGTCTATTATACTTTATACAATGTCAGGGGATCCATTGTAAAAGATATACATGCAGAAATTATTGATAATAAATCATTCAGCGAAATCCCTGAAATATCTCGTATATTCTTTTTCGGTGACGGTACTATAAAATGCAGCAAAGTGATAAAGAGAAAGAATGTAATCTTTGATGAAGATTTCAGGATATCCGCATCATATATGGCAAAACCTGGATACGAAGCCTTTAAGGAACACCGTTTTGAAGATGTGGCATATTTTGAACCTTTCTACCTGAAAGATTTTATTGCTACTAAACCTGTAAAGAACATAATAGGGAAAGAATTGGCCCGTTAATTGCCGGTTATTTAATACAATGAGGAAAATATTATTCATAACAGGATTTTGTTTTGCTTTATTATCAGAAACCTTTGGCCAGGCAGATGCATATCAGCCCGGGGAGAGGATCTCCTATATAGTTCATTATGGTTTGATTAATGGTGGTGTAGCTTCCCTGGAACTCAGGAATAGTACCCTGAATGGTAAAGAGGTCTGGCATTCGGTATTGATTGGCAGAACAATTGGGCTGGCTGATGCTATCTTTAAAGTTCTTGATGTCTATGAAAGTTATGTTGATCCTAAAACAGAGTTACCTGTTTTGTCGGTCAGGAATATAAGTGAGGGAAGATATAAAAGGTATAATGAGGTTATTTTTGATCATAAAACAAGGAAAGACTCTGCAATTCTGACAAGCGATCTTACCGGTATTCATATTGCCCCACAGGGAATCCACGATATACTTTCATGTTTTTACTGGTATCGTAACCGTATTTTCCCCGGACTGGACACTGTGAAGATTGGAAATATAATAACCGTGACAACATGGTTTACCGATGAGCTGTATCCAATAAGAATGCGATATATGGGTGTTGAGGAGGTAAAGACAAGGTCCGGTAGAATAAGATGCCACAAATTTAACCCGGTAACCGAAAAGGGAAGATTGTTTAAAACAGAGGAGGATGTCTCATTCTGGTTTTCGGATGATAAAAATTATTTACCTGTTAAGATTCGTTTTGATATATTTGTGGGATCATTCATGGTGGATATGGTAGGTTATGAAGGTCTTAAATATCCATTGGAATTTATTAATAACTAAGACAAACCGGTATCAACTACTAATTTATGGCTACTACTGCAGATTTCAGGAATGGATTGGTCATTGATTATAATAATGATCTCTATACAATTGTACAGTTTCAACACGTAAAACCCGGTAAAGGACCGGCTTTTGTAAGGACAAAACTAAAGAATATAAAAACAGGAAGGGTAATTGACAATACATTCTCTTCAGGTACAAAGGTGAATGTGGCAAGGGTTGAGAGACGCCCCTACCAGTACCTGTACAAGGATGATATCGGCTATTACTTTATGCATCTTGAAACATTTGAACAGATTAATGTTGATGAATCATTAATTGATAATTCCGAATTTTTACTTGAAGGAGAAAAAGTAGAAATTGTTGTGCATGCTGAAACTGAAAGTGTAATCTCTGTGGATTTACCACAGTTTGTTGTCATGGAAGTTGTTTATTCTGAACAGGGTCTTAAGGGTGATACGGCAACAAATACCTATAAACAGGCTACAATGCAGAATGGGAGCACAATAATGGTTCCTCTTTTTATAAACACCGGAGATAAAATAAAAATTGACACTCAAAGCCGCTCATATATAGAACGGGTGAAAAGTTAAATCCCGATTATGGAAACCAGGAAGATTCCGAATGACAGGCTTAAAATATCCAGATTCAAGCTGGATTCTTTGCTTGATATTACACTTTCTATCAATGCAAACCTGCCCACAGAGACTCTTCTTGCCAAATATGAATCAATACTGAGGGAGAGCCTTGGAATAGGTAAAATACTGATCTTTAAGCGTTCCGAAAACTGGGAGTGTCTTCTCAATGCCGGCTTTCCGAAAAAATACGAAGAACTGGATGTTGAATTACGTCTTATCGGTTTTGATGATATAACCTTTGTATCATCCGATATGGATTTTGAGGGTGTCGATATCATTGTACCAGTCTTTAATAATAATGTTCATCTTGCATTTCTTTTTATCGGTGATATCGAGGAAGAGGGAGAAGGAATGAGTCCTGTACTCAAACATCTGAATTTCATCCAGACAATATCCAGTATTATTATTGTTGCCATTGAGAATATCAGGCTGCACAAGGAAAGTCTTCGCCAGGAGGCACTAAAGAAGGAGCTGGAGCTTGCAGCAAGGATGCAGCAGATGCTGATACCGGATAACAGTCACATGCCCCAGAGCCCTGAAATAATAGTCAACGGGTATTATCATCCTCATTTTGAAGTGGGGGGAGACTATTATGACTGCATCAAGCTTTCTGATACCAAAACAGGATTCTGTATCGCTGATGTTTCAGGAAAAGGTATTTCAGCAGCAATACTGATGTCAAATTTCCAGGCAAGCCTGCATGTAATGTTAACGGCCGATATTGATCTGGAACTGCTTGTTAATAAGCTAAATGCATTAGTGGTCTCAAATGCTGCCGGTGAAAAATTCATCACCTTCTTTATTGCCCGCTATGATCACCGTAAAAAGGTACTGGAATATGTGAATGCTGCTCACAATCCTCCTGTACTTTATGATACAATAACAGGCGAAGTGGAACATTTTAATGCCGGCTGCGTGGGAATAGGTATGCTCGATGAGATCCCGGCTGTTAAAAAAGTTGAGTTTCAGATAAAAAATTATTCAAAGATAGTATGCTATACGGACGGGCTTTCCGAATTAAAGGATGAAACCGGGAAAGATATTGGTACAGGAGAAATTATCCGTCATATCTCAAATAAGAAACCCGTAAAGGAAAATATCCAGACATTGATCAGTTACCTAGGTATTCCCGATTCAAATCCCTCAATGTTTGATGATGTCTCTATTATTGCTGCAGACTTGAGATAGTTATTATCCGGGGAAAAAGAATTTAACCACGGAGTAACACAGAGTTGCACAGAGTTATTCACAGAGTAATTTTCGCCTGAAATACCACAAATTCATAATTCAGAGTATTATTCTTTTTATACCATCTTTCAAGGATGGAACGTTGAAATTGATTAATAAACCGATTCTGCACTTAGATAATTTCAGGTAGGTCATTAATTGAGCAAAATGAACCGGATTAAGAATATCAACTGATTTAACCTCGATAATGATCTTGCCTTCAACATATAGGTCTATCCTGTATCCTAAATCAAGTTTCTTTTCCTGGTAAATCAACGGCATTGGTTTCTGCTTAATGACAAAAAGTCCAGCTTTATCAAGTTCATAGTGAAGACATTCTTCATACGCTGATTCCAACAAACCAGGCCCTAAAGCACTATGTACTCTATAAGCGCAATTCAGAATTGAACTGGTGAGTTCATGATGTAATAATGACATAATCTTATTTTTTGCGAGACAATTTAAATATAGCACTATTTAAATAATTCTGCCAGAAATTACAGCAATAATAACCGTGTCACTCCGTGAATAACTCCGTGTTACTCCGTGGTAAAACAATTGTTCCTTACATTTTAAAGATTCCGGAAACTGTGAATAACATTATTTCACTTTGATCAATGTATAATTCTTTTTCCCTTTTTGAATAAGTATATACTTGTTGTTCAGTAATACTTCAGGAAGAACTTTTTGTTCTATATCGTTTATCTTTTCTTTATTTATACTGAATCCGCCCTGCTGAACCAGTCTTTTTAGATCGCCTTTAGATGTGAAGATACCTGTATATGTTGAACAAAGCTCTCCAACCGTAACATCCTTTGTAAAAATATCTCTGCTGACTTCTACCATTGGTGCTGATTCGAAAACAGACAGGAAAGTGCGTTCATTCATTTTTTTCAGGGATGCTGTTGTCCCTTTTCCAAAGAGTATCTGAGATGCTTCTTTAACCGATTCCAGCTCTTCTTTCGAGTGTACCATAACGGTCAGCTCCTCAGCAAGTCGTTTCTGAAGCAACCTTTCATGAGGAGATCTGGTGTGTTGTGAAATGAGTTCTTCAATAACCTCCTTCTCAAGAAGTGTAAATATTTTTATATATCTCCCGGCATCTTCATCCGATACATTGAGCCAGAACTGGTAAAAATGGTAGGGAGATGTTCTTTCAGGATCGAGCCATACATTACCCGATTCTGTCTTGCCAAATTTTGAACCATCTGATTTTGTAATTAGCGGACAGGTAAGTGCGAAGGCCTCCCCGCCAGTCTTTCTTCTGATCAGTTCGGTGCCGGTAACTATATTGCCCCACTGGTCGGAACCACCCATCTGCAGCTTACACCCGTACTCATTATAAAGATGAAGAAAGTCTGTACCCTGGACAAGCTGGTATGAAAATTCGGTAAATGACATCCCCTCTTTTGCATCGGATCCCAGTCTCTTCTTTACAGAGTCCTTTGCCATCATATAATTGACCGTTATATGCTTGCCGATATCGCGGATGAAACCAAGGAAAGAATAGTCTTTCATCCAGTCATAATTATTGACCAGTATAGCTCTGTTCTTATTATCTGACTCAAAATCAAGGAATCTGGACAACTGTTTCTTTATACCCTCCTGGTTTTTTCTCAGGGTCTTCTCATCGAGGAGAGATCTCTCTTCTGCCCTTCCTGAAGGATCTCCTATCATTCCTGTGGCTCCTCCAACAAGTGCTATGGGTACATGTCCGGCTCTCTGGAAATGAACCAGCAGCATCACCTGCACCATATGACCTATATGAAGCGAGTCAGCAGTAGGGTCAAAGCCAATATATCCTTTCGTTACCTCCTTTTGAAGCAATTCTTCTGTTCCTGGCATGATATCATGCAACATGCCTCTCCATTTCAATTCCTCAATAAAATTCATATTCTTATAATTTCAGAATTGCAAATATAACAAACAGGCTTAAATAGCAACCTCATCACGGGCTGGTTCAGTTTCTTGTTCCGGTTTTGTGTCAGGTACCTTTTTAAACCTGTCAAAGCTTCTCCTAAAATCACCTTCCCCAATTATCGGGAAGAGAGCGGGAGCAATATCGGATATGGGATTATAAAACATTGATTCATCTATTCTCTCTTTTGGAAGAAAGGCCCTTCGTGCATCAATGGCATTCAGGATAACAAAAAAGACACTGAGTATAAGCACCGACTTGAACAATCCAAATACAATACCCAGGAGCCTGTTCAGGAAACTCAACGATACAGCTTTTACCAGGTTATCGGCAACTACGCCTACCAGGTGAACCAGGACAACAATAATTCCGAAAGTAACAAGAAAAGATATAATACCTACATACTGCCCTGTCATATCAAACCAGTCTTCCAACTTTGCTGCAGTGAAATAAGAGAACCTGATAGCACCCCAGATACCAAGAATAAGGGCAGCAAGAGATGCAACTTCCTTCACAAGGCCATTTGTAAATCCCCTTATAAGTGATATTCCAAGAATTATAACAATAACAAAATCGATCCAGGTCATAATACTCAATTGAAAGTATCAAATATAGCCTATTTTTCAGATTTGAACGAGTTATAATTTACCTCTTAAATATAGATCATACACAACAGGTAGTGTCTTTCCCTTTTGATTATTAATAAATTACTGTTAATTTTGATTTTAACATAATTGATAATTAATTATTTAGTTACTGGTAATGTTAAATATTGCGTTTTTATTTGGAGTAAAACAATTTATAAATGACATTATGAAATCCAAATTATCAACGAATAGTATTATCCGGATTTTAGGCCTGATAATGGTAATTTTGATTGCATCCCCGCTTAAAGCACAGCAATCTGAATCAGCACCTTCCATAACTATAATAAGTCCGGCTTCTGCTGATAGTCTTAATTTCTCCGGAGTTGTTCTTGTAAGTGCAGAAATAGTCTCATATTCTGCCCTGGAAAACTACAGGATAATACTTGATGGTGAAACAGTTGTGAATCAGACAGGTATGAAACCCGAACAAAAGGATGAGAACACTTTCGTTATCGGCAGTTTTGTTCCGCTCAAGAAAGGGCTGAACAGCATCCAGGTGGAAGCAAATAATTCATTTGGTGTCTCGATATCAAAAAGTATTAAAATTAACTGCCAGCTCGAACCATTTGTTACATGGCTTGAGCCTGGCTCGGATAATAATAATTTTGAATCCGGGAGAGCTATTCTAAAATTAGAAATAAAAACAGGGTATAATCTTACCAGATTAAAGATTAACATTAACGGCACAGAGTCGGCAAATGCCGTTGGAAAAATAAATCCCGGCAATGACAATACCTGGTTATTTGAAGAATCAATTCTACTTAAACCGGGGAAGAACAGTGTCTTTATTTCTGCTGAAAATACAAAGGGCATTACCAGGTCAACCACACGGATCATTAATTTTGGAATTGCACCTGTTATAACTCTTATAACTCCTGCACCGGAAGATTCTCTTAACAATTCAGGACTCACAACAGTAAAAGCTGAGATCGTTTCAAAGGAACCGCTGACATCATTCAGAATAATAAATAATGGGGCAACTGTTGCGAGCCAGGCCGAGATGATAGCGGAGAAGAAAGATGAGAAAACATACATAATCGCAAGTAATGTTCCTCTTGGTAAGGGTTTGAATAGTATCATTGTTGAAGCAAAGAATTCACTCGGAACATCCGTTTCAGAAAAAAGGAGCATCAACAGCCATCTTGAACCATTTATAAGCTGGAAAATACCGGAGTCTGATAATTCAAATACCAATTCCGGGACCGTAACTATAAAAGCTGAGATTAAAACAGTTTTCCCTTTACAAAGTATAAACACTATTATTAATGGCTCCTTATCAGCGGATGAGTTACCCGGATTATCTCCCTCAAGAAATGATACTTATGTTTTTGAAAAGAGCATTAAACTAAGCTACGGGAAAAACAGTATATCTATTTCAGCCGGAAATGCCAGGGGAACAATCAAGTCTGCTGCACGGATAATAAATTATGGTGCCTCTCCTGTCATAACCCTGCTGAAGCCGTCATCGGTGGATAGTCTAAATACTTCAGGTGTATCACTTGTAAGGTCAGAAATAGTCTCTTTAACACCATTACAGACATTCTGTATATACCTTAACGGACTTCCTGTAATAAGCAACAGTGAGATGCAACCTGAACAGAAAGATAGTATCACATATATTATCCTGACCAATGTTCCGCTTCAAAAGGGGACAAATACATTATATATTGAAGCTAAGAATCTTATTGGAACAGCCACGTCGGATAGACGTACAGTTATTAGTCAGAGTGAACCATTCATTACCTGGCTTTCTCCCTATTCAGAGAACTCCCTTACTGAATCAGGGATTGTTCACTTAAAAGCAGAGATTAAATCATCTCTTGATCTGCAGAGTATTAAGCTGAACCTTAATGGTACAGACCTGGAGAGCAATGAGAATGAGCTCACACGATTTAATGACGACACATATTATTTTGAAAAGGTGCTGCAAAGTTCTCTGTCTACAAAGAATACACTTTTTCTTACAGCATCAAATGTGAGAGGTACAACCACATCTTTAATCAGAAATATCAGTTATTCGTCAGGAAAGAAACCTGTCATAACCATTGCTGCTACAGACAGTCTTAATAATTCGGGAATTGTCCTTTTCAGTGCAGATATTGTCTCCCCGACAAAACTGCAGGCGGTCAGGATAATCCATAACGGGACAATAGTAATAGGGGAAACGGCTTTAAATCCAGAACAAATTGATGATAACACTTACAGAGTCAAGAGTCTTGTACCACTCAAATCAGGTCTTAATACATTTTATGTTGAGGCAAAGAACACAATTGGTACTTCCAGATCGGGAAAATGTGATATTATTTGTCAGCCGGAACCTATAATAAAATGGGTATTACCTGCTGCAATAAATTCAACAGCGGGAAATGTATCTTTAAATATTAAAGCTGAAATAATAACGAGTTTCGATTTGCTTAATGCTTCAGTTAATCTCAATGGTAATCTATTACCTGACCAGAAAGAGGCTGTTACTCGGTTAAATAATGAAACATATATTATTGAAAGGACAATACCTTTAACTTCCGGAGAGAACACTCTGTTTCTCATTGCCGGTAACGCAAGGGGAACAGTGAATTCTGTGACACGAAAAGTCAATTATAAGCCTGCTGAGATTCCTGCAGTTGAATTGAAAGTTCCTCCTTCCCTGCCGGAACTATCCTGGAATACGCCTTTCGATAGTGAATCGGTAGTCAGTAATTCCTCACTTGATATAAAGATAAATATTAAGTCAGCTGAAGAGCTGCGCAATATAGTTGTTTATCATAACGGGAAAGCCGAGGAAAACATAACCATGCAAAGCAGTATAAAAAAAGAAAATGATGGTTTTGTACTGGAGGGTACTCTTCAATTAACACCAGGAGAGAATAGTGTTTATGCATCAGCCGGAAATATTGCTGGTATTGCAACTTCACCAACCCGGATGGTAACATATAACGAACCTCGCGAGGTACAGGTAGTTGTACAAGAATATAATGAACCTCCGGCACAAATAGTGGCCGCACAGGAAAATATTGCTCCTCCTGTTGTAACATGGATAAGCCCGTCAAGACAAAATACATCCATCAGTCTGAACTCTGCTCAGGTAAGGGCAAATGTTAAATCATCTGAGGAACTGCAATCTTTGCTGATATATGTGAATGGTGTGGCTTCAGAAGAGATAAACAAGATCGCTCCCGCAGAAATTGAGGGAGAATATACTGTTGAAAAAACAATTAACCTTCTGCCCGGAGAAAACAATATTTACCTGATTGCGACAAACAGTCTCGGCACAACGAGGTCTGAAGATCGTTTCCTTACAAATCCGCCGGCAAATCCACCCGTTGTAAGCTGGGCTATCCCGGCAGATCCTAATTCAATTGTCAGTACCGATATTGTTGTAATAGAGGCCTGTATCAAATCAGCCACAGAACTTAAGTCGGCACAAATATTTGTCAACGGTGTACAGCAGGCCAGTGAAATGATGTTCCAGGCACCTCATCAGGGTGACTGTAATTACAGGTTGGTTAAACCCGTTCTTTTAAAACAGGGTGATAACAGCATCCGTATTAATGCAACAAATTATGCCGGCAGTGAATGGTCAGATGTCAGGCAAATAAGGTACCTGACTAGTTTTACAGAAAAACGCCTGGCTCTTATAATCGGAAATGCCGAATATAATAATTCCATGGTCCTGAAGAACCCGGTTAATGATGCTAATCTTATTGAGGGGACATTAAAAAGCCTCGATTTTGAGGTCATAAAGACATTGAATGCCACTAAAACTGAAATGGAACAGGCAATAAGAGACTTCAGCAAGAAACTTAAAGATTATAATGTGGCACTGTTTTATTATGCCGGACATGGAATGCAGGTTGATGGCGAGAATTATCTTATCCCAACAGATGCTGCCATGAAAGAGCAGGCTGACTGTAAGTGGGAGGCGATACGGGTAAATTACGTTGTAGAGGAATTTGAAAAGGTACCGGAAAATATTAATATCGTGATCCTTGATGCCTGCAGGAATAACCCGTTCAGAAGTTGGGTCAGGGGTGGAGAACAGGGATTCCGCGCTCTCAATGCTGTCAGTGGTACCATAGTGTCTTTTGCAACATCCGAAGGTGCCACGGCTGCTGATGGATTGGGGACCAATGGTACATATACAGAGGAACTGGTAAAACAAATGCTCGTCCCGCAGTCTATCTCAAGTGTATTTATCAATACCAGAAGGCAGGTTATGCAGCGTACAAATAATATACAGAGGCCCCAGGAATGGAATATGCTGACCGGGGATTTCTATTTTAAAAAATAAAACAGAATATTAATAAAATCCCTTAAATCCGTTTTCAACATCTTAAATAACCCTATCTTACTAATAGTATTGGTTCAGGGATTTGTATTGACAAAAAAAAGCAATATTTTTGCGCCGTTATCTGGTCCTATAGTTCAATGGATAGAACGGAAGTTTCCTAAACTTCAGATTCAGGTTCGATTCCTGGTGGGACTACAAAATAATAAGCGCAAACAGTGATATAATGACTGAATGCGCTTTTTTATTGCCGTATCTACTGAAACTATATTGAAACAGTTTTGAGGTTATAAGCTATTTATTTGTTATGGGTCCAACTCCCATGGAATAGATTATATGGGATTTTTGGGGGGAGTAGAAATACTATGACAAGCTTATTTACCTTATTGTTTAATAAGCTTTCTTATAATTACGTTACTGGAATTTTCAAATTTAATAATATAGATGCCACTTGTTAAAGTACTTAAATCAATAGAATTTACACTTTCATGCAAAGCTATATTAACTAATGGTTTACCTTCAATCGAAAATATTGTCATAAAACAAGCTGGTACCTTGCTTTCAATTGAAAGTTTGCCATTTGTTGGATTAGGATAAATTAAATAATCCGATGTCGTGATAAGTGTGGGCTCAACGAATGACCCTGCAACAGCTTCGAATGCGCCAATATCATATGCATTCCCCTGCGGCCGTGCTGTCCCGTTGAAGTCATCCGCTACAGTGCTTAGAGTAATACCTGCATCTATACAAGGAGAATTTACTTGTAAGGTTAGATCGGAGGTCATAACCGGATCGCAGTGAATCGAATTAAAATCCTGCTCCGTGTCTGCTCGATAGGCATCCCATTGGGTAGCATAATTGTACGTAATATTAAGGATTCCTATGTTATCCGAAAGAATGATCTTTGCAAGCAAACCACTTAATTGGTACCAGCAATTGTGATCCATTATCACTGTGTTCACGTCTTCCAGGCGATGCCATCGTACACCCTGGTCTACGGCATTATAAAAAATATTGTTCCTTATGTGTACATCCGCTGTTTGTGCAGGATTTGCCCAGATCATCACATGAGTACCATTAGGATCCGGTCTTTGGGAATGACCCCATCCGCCGCCAGCATTTATGCATGTATTGTTCTCAAAGTAGATATTGTGCGCCTGTGTCAGATTTTCTCGTTCCCAGTATTCAAACGAATACTCACTGTTGCTTATGACATTGTTCCTGAAATAGAGATTATACACTTCAATTCCGGTATTGTCTACTCCCTGCGCACTCGTGGCGGCATCATAAATCTGGTTGAATGCACATTTCTCCACGACATTGTCATGGTTCTCATTCCAAAACGTAGCGCCGTTTCCCCCGCGTCCCGGCGGATATTCACCGGTAATATTTGCACCTCCCATAAACGAGAAGTCACAATTCCTTACGCATGTATGATGCGTGTTCGTTGCTTGAAATCCATTACCTCCATAGCGTATATCAAGGTTCTCACAGATAAAGTAGCTTTTGTCCACAGAGCTAATCATATCCCAATCCATGGAGAGCTCTATATGTGAATAGAAGTTACCAGGGTTGACCGCCGAATACATCTCGAGCAGATCATTATCCACATCGTACCAGAATTTACCCTGCGCATTAAGGTCGGACCTGTTCCATACCAACACTCCCCAGGTAGTTTCGTTATTAAAATAGACATTACCTACATCCATGCTAAGACACTCCGGATCCTCTTCGCACTCCTTGAAGTTGAATGAATCGATGTAGAGTGTATCCCCATTTGGAATCACATTACCGAGATAAAACGTAATCTCACAACCATCTGATTCTGATGTTATACTTGCCCTGAACATTATTTCACAGGTTGTCCAGGTAGTTGTGATCGCTACCGGGGTCGAGGAGTATGAAGAGTAATTGGTCCCGGACGATGGCTTATGGAGCTTTATCTTTTCGGCGGGAACCGTAAATGGTTGTGTTGCTTTTGCCATGAATGAGAGGCAATACCATCTCCGGGCTGTAATTGGTCCGGTTGTTGTGTGGAGTTGTATATCTGTATTCCATGGACTTGAGTCATTCCCGTGATTAATGCAAACTAATTTCCCTCCACCGGGTGCAGTGTAGTATTCACCGGTTGCTGTAGTTCTTGAAAAAACGGTTGAAGCACCGGTGGCGGGGTCATCCCATTTTTCCCAATAGGAAAGGTCACTGGAAAAATCAGGATTTAAAAACAGTTCGGGTTCTATAAGATTCACTGTACGGTACTTTGCCCTCCAAATGTTTTCCCCCTGATCAGTCCAATCTGAAGGAGAGCTTCTTTCATAAGCACCAAGCAACTTAGGCTTATTCCCGGTTCCATAGGCACTGTACGTGATATAACCTGACGGTGAACCACTACAGGGCACCAGATTTCCCCTGAAGGATTCTCCTCTTTTGAAGAGAATGGAATCCCCGGGTGCAAATGTTGAGGTGTTGACCTTGTCGATTGTCTTCCATGGAGTTGAAGATGATGTCCCATTATTACTGTCACTCCCGTTTGTGGCATCAACATAATATATTGTTGCAAATGATAAGTTAGTAATTAGAAGAAAAACTATAGTGATAAATTTTTTCATATTATCTCCTCTGTTTATTTGCATTAAGTTCTGTGTAGATATATTATAGCATGGATCAATATTGGTGGTAATAAGTACAGATGATTATTTTCTTGAATTATCTGTTCAATTATTGCCAGACAGGTATAAAATAAATTTATGAAATATTACTCAGATAGCACATATTTGTATGGAAGATTCATCTTCCTGCATAGTTCCTGATAACGAGGTTCGTTACGCAGATTGTCATATATAAAAGGGAATAGAAGATAGGCATTCATATTTTCATGCACCTCATAAGATTTCTCCATCCATTCCAAAGCCCGGTCCTTGTTTCCAATCAAGATATACAGTAAATAAATATCCGAGGGCCAAATAAAGGATGTTTTTGATTGAGCTACGAGAGTATCAGCTTCAAGAGTTAGAGCACCTACATACCCTGCCTTCTTATTGCCCTGGTCAAAGGCATGAGCAATATCTTTATAGGAGGCGCTGTATAATGATTTCCATGATTCCAGTGCTTCATCGTACCTTCCGGTCATGGAGAGTGCCAATGGAACATTGGCTAAGGCTATATTATTAGTGGGATTTATTTTAAGTGCATCTTGAAATGCCTTAATGGCATCGTTATACCTGCGAATAAAAATCAGACTGACACCATAACAAGCCTTTGGTAAGGAATTTAGCGGATCCAGCTTAAGAGCCAACTCGATCTGTTCCAGCGCTTCTTTATGCCGTCCCAGCAGACTCAGTAAATTCGAATAATATACGTGTACCATAGCATGGTTAGGATTAAGTGCGATAGCTTTCTGATACGCTGTCTCACTACCCTTCCAGTCCCACATTAAAAATTGCTTCATAAATCCTAAGCTATAATATATTTCTGCGCAAGTACTGTCCAGTTCAAGGGCTTTCGTAAGAAATGGAATTGCTTTTGACTCTGCCTCGGCGTGTGAAATAAGCATGAATTGTTGACGGAGTGTCCATACATCACTGATACCTGCATATGCAAGGGCGTATTCAGGGTCTTTCTCTTTTGCCAACTCAAAATAATGCATCGCAGTATCCAGAGCCTCAGTATTTAGATCCCATTTATCTAAGTAGAACTGGCCTCTTAGATAAGCATCATATGCAGTCATATCCTCCGTGGGTATTTTCACAATAAGTTGTTTTTCCTGTGGAGTAATAACAGTTCTTAATTCACTTGCTATTGCCTCTGCAATCTGAAGGTAGATTGCCCATAGCTCTTTAGTCTTCCGGGTTTCCATCTGATAAGAATGTGACCATAAAAGAATTCCTTTTGGAGCGGAAGTTAATGTTACTGTTAGCCTGTATATATCACCTGCTTTAAATCCACTTCCATGAACCAGAAAGTTCACATCCAGCCTTTCAGCTATTTCAGACGGTGATAAGTTTAGGCTATTGTAATATTCAGAGGATGGACGACCAATGACCGAAAGATTGTTTATTTTCATCAAGTTATTACGTATCTCGTCAGTAAAACTAATTACAAAGAGCGAGTTTGTTTCGTCCGGGCTTTCATTAATAAAGGGCAAAACGGCAATGGAATTTTCAAATGGTACGGAGGATTCAAACAGTTTTGGAATAAAGAAATAACCGAGTGCAATTAATAGTACCACAATTAAAGTTCCAATGATAATTTTTTTATTCTGTCCTTTTTTTTGAGGTGGTTTTGTTAAAATTGATATTACTGGAACTTTTTCATCCTGTTTACCATATTTTTTTATTGCAGTAATAATCTCCTTAACTGCATTTGCCACTTTGTTTATCTGATCACGATAGTAAGTTTTATTGAGATTGTCTTGTGGATGATCTTCATTTGCTCTTAAAGGACGGTTTACTCCGGCCGACTTATAAATGAACTCTATGCACCTAAGTACACCTCCTAATTCATTTTCAAGTAGAGTATTATCCTCTGAATCGAGGTCATGAATCTTAACCGGCAAAATTCTGCTTGCTACATTCCCCCCGATAAGTCTGATGTCTCTTCCAAACTGATCTTCCTTTGCTAACTTATTAAAAACGCAAAATTCGTGTTGCCATGCAAAACTTCCGGGGTCACAATAGGTTTGTGAAATAATTGAGATAAAAACAAGACATTTCAGCTTCTCCTTCAGAGAAGCATCTACATTATGAGACTCTAAAAGTCCGTCATGCGGACTTATATCAAAATAAACACTGACTTCCTCTTTAAAGGTAGCTTCGAGTTCTTTCTTCAGGTTATCAACAAATTCAGTTACCCAACCGTCATATTTATTGTCTTTCTGACGGTAGGAGATGAATATATCGTAATTGTATCCTGGGATTATGCTTGCCATGTTAGCGGTTCATTGTGATAAAGTTAAGAAAGACCTGAATACAAGTCAAATAAAAAATCCACCCACCCAAGTATTTACCCAGATGGATTGAACATACTTTAGATAGTACACCAGAACATCTTTTACCTGTGCAATATAAGTTTCTTCATATCGATGAATTCGGATGTCCGAAGCTGATAAAAGTAAATACCATTGGCTTTACTATGCGGGAACCATTGGGTGTGATAGTTACCGGATGGGAGAACCTGGTTCACCAGAACTTCGATCTCCATGCCAAGAGAATTAAAAATGGAAAGTCTGACGGAACTCATTTTTGGCAGTGAAAACTGAATCGTGGTATTTTGATTGAATGGATTCGGGTAGTTCTGATATAAAGTATAAATCAAAGGATTATCAAAGTTGAGCTCTTCAATGGAATCCGGACCTTTTGTTGTTAAGTTCCATGTATTGGAGTAAGAGCTTGTTCCTCCAGCGTTAGAAGCTTTGACCCGCCAGTAATAGATCGTTTTGTTATCGATATCTTTGATCCCACAGGATTGACCTACAATGATTGTATCAACAACCAGTGATGAGAAATCGGAATTGGTCGAGACCTGCAACTGATATGATGTGGCTCCCCAGAGACCGTCCCAGCTTAGCAGGAGAGTTGTGGGGACATCTGTTGCACCGTTAAAGGGTGAAACCAGTGTCGGTATCGATGGTGGAGCAATCAAGGTAGCCAGATCCCAGGAAGATGCAAAGGGACCACCGTAAGCACCCATATCATTCCGAAGAGTACCTTGTGCTGGATATAACGCATATCCGTTATTATCCGGATCTTCCGGGTCGTTATACTTAGCTTGAGGATCTCCTTTATCAACAGCAGGGGAATCTGTCTGCAGATGATAGTCATTCATTGATGAATTTAAGAATAAGGGATCTCCATAGACTGCGTTTGTCCCTGCTCTTTCGTCAACCAAATTCTGGAATCCATCGAAGAAATTGTAATCAATACTGACACTATCAGATGGGATCTCGGGGGCAACATGAATAGTGCCGACGGCGTTCTCACTGTATATGTTGTTAAGAATTATCATATTCTCAGGTAGGAAGCTGAAGATATTAATCCCTCCATTATCTGCATCCCACCCGTTCCCTAAAGTGCCATTCCCATTGATTGTGTTGTTGATGATTAACACATTTCGTATAACATACTCACCTGCCGGCCCATCATAACGAGTGATCCTTATTCCCACACCGTTGTTATGATAAATTAAATTGTTGAATATTTTTATACTATCCATGTTTGTCCCTGTAAAGCCACCTATTTCAATTCCAAATTGATTATCATAGAATTCATTCCCATAGATCGCAATATTGTCGAAAAAGTGATTTTGTGCAATACCCCAGCCTGCCACCCATACACCTCTGTTATTGTTATATGCTTTATTGTGATGTATTTTTATATCTTCAATTAACCCTCCATTTTCGCTGCCAACAGAAAAACCATGGCCGTTATCATGAGAGATATTGTCGAATACATCAATGTTCTCCTCATTGCCATCCCAGGAGTCTATATAGATTCCTGGAGGATTTCTCTCTGCTTTCTGGTTGTAAATTTCATTATTGCAGACGATCCCGTTTGATGAACCACATTTTAAATCAATTCCTTCTGTCAGACCGTCGTGGACGATATTGTTTTTTATCTCGAATAAGTTTGTCACACCAATGCAAATGCATTCTTCAGCCTCCCACAAACAGCCGTGAACAACTTCGTTGGCTTCAACAACTACATTATTGCATTTCCCCACTTTTATTCCGGGAGAATTTGTGCTGTCCGTGTAGTTCTTTTCTATAGTGATGTAGCTGCTATTTTCCACATGGATACCTTCATTTACAGAATTTATTACTTTGAATCCGGATATTTTAATGTAACTCAAACCGTCAAACCAAATCAATCCTGACCACCATCCAATCGGGGGTTCTATTCCCACACCATTGATAGTTGCTGTTTCTCCGGGATAGGAAGCGAACGTGATTGGTTCTTCTGCTGTTCCAGAATATACAGGCAAGAGGCGCTCGCGGTAAGTGCCCTGTCTTATAAAAACTGTGACACCGGCAGTTGCCATCGAAGCAGCTTTAGTCAGCGTCTTCCATGGAAGCGCCTCTGTTCCCGGATTTGAGTCATCACCACTTGTTGCTACATAATAATAAGTCGGTGTAGTTTGAGCTTGTAAGGTGACTGTGCCAATGAAAAACAACGACAGCCAAAAGTAATAGAGAACTTGAAAACGTCGATTCATAACTTTCATAATGGTCACATGAGAACACAATTTCACATAATGTTAGCTGTAACCAGCTGTGAGAGTAGTGAGATAGTAAAGAAAGAATTTCATTATAACAAATTTACGAAAGAAACACCATGCGAGTCAAATTTATTTTATAATGAAATCTAACCACCCGGGTTTAATCCAGATGGTTGTAGACCATCGAATAAAAAATATATATTGGTTACAACCTCAGAAAACGCACCCCCTATATTAACCTGATAATAAATAAATTACAGAGAATCAACAAATTAAAATACTGATTTTAATACGTAGATGAATTTCAACCGTGAATAGTAGGCCTTCAGGAATAATTTTGATTTTTTACCACGGATTACACTGAGAGCACGGATTGATCACGGAGAAAGATCCGTGTAAAATCCGTGTTCTCCGTGGTGATTTTTTTCAGAATCTGCTTTAAATAATATCTTTGCCCGGATTAGAGATTTAAACTGAATCCAGAGTGTTCACATTTCATAATATAAATGATCAGACCATCGCCGAACTGACTGATAAAACCTTCATTATCAACGAGGTTCAGGATGCACTTGACCTGATGGCCGATGTGAGCTACAATGGCTACAACAGGATGATTGTTTATGAGAATAATCTCAATAGCGATTTCTTTGACCTGCGCACCGGATTGGCCGGGGAAATCCTTCAGAAATTTTCAAATTATAATTTCAAGCTGGCAATTATCGGAGATTTCTCAAAATATGAAAGCAAAAGCCTGAGAGACTTCATCCTTGAATCGAACAGGGGGAACATGATATATTTTGCAGAAGATCTTCAAACTGCACTGCTGCGTCTCTGACTTTTTCTTATTTTTATAAGCAGTAATGCCATTTAACCCGGACTGATGAAAAAAATTTACTTTATTCTATTTGCTCTTATTATTATTGGTTGTTCAACAGAATCTGATATAATTAAAGACAAGCCAAGGACTATTGTGACTACTGATGGTGAGGTGGACGACATGGATTCCTTTATCCGCATGCTTCTGTATGTGAACGAATTCAAAATCGAAGGACTTATCTATTCAAGCTCCATGTGGCATTATGCAGGAGATGGCAAAGGCACCCTGTTCACTTCGGAAATGCCAATGACTGCCAGGATGTATGGTGAGAAAACAGATCTCCGCTGGCCGGGAACAGACTGGATGGAAGAGCTTATTGATAAATATGCCTTCGTATACCCGAATCTTATAAACCATGATAAGGAGTATCCGACTCCTGATTATCTTAAAAGCATTATCAGGATCGGGAATATTGATTTTGAAGGTGAGATGTCGGAAGATACAGAGGGATCCGATTTTATTAAATCAGTTTTAATGGATGATGAGCCCGGACCGGTATACCTGCAGGCCTGGGGAGGTACAAATACAATTGCCCGTGCCCTGAAGTCGATTGAAGACCAGTATAAAGGATCATCCGAATGGGATAAGGTTTATAAAAAAATCTCTGAAAAAGCTGTTTTGTATCTTATACTTGACCAGGACGCAACCTATAAAAAATATGTTGTCTTAAACTGGCCTGATGTAAGGGTGATATATAATTCCTCTCAATTCGGGAGTCTTGCATACTGGTGGTATAGGGTCGTCCCGGAGGAATTAAGAGTTTATATGGATAGCAAATGGTTTTCGGAGAACATCCTTTTCAATCACGGTCCCTTACTTGAATCATATTTTACATGGGGTGACGGACGACAGGTTGCAGGTGACCCGGAACATACTCATGGTGATTCCCTGGAAGCTGCCAGACAGGGCAGGGATAAGTATGATTTCCTCTCTGAAGGCGATTCACCGGCATATTTTTATCTTCTGAATTTCGGATTAAGAAGCACTGAAAATCCATCATACGGGGGACTGGGAGGCCGGTTCGTACAGTCTGAAACACTTCCCAGCCGATGGGAAAATGGAAGGAATGTGGCAGATTTTAATCCCTTTACAGGAAAGCCCGAATCATCATATCCCCAGGTAAGATGGATAAAAACACTCCAGAATGACTTTGCAGTAAGAGCAAACTGGTGTGTTAAGGAATACAGCGAAGTAAACCATGCACCTGTTGTAAGGTTAAAATGCCCGGCCGATATGACTGTTAAGTCCGGGGAAATAATAAAGCTCAAGGGAACGGCTATAGATCATGATGGAGATCTGCTTAGCTATTCATGGTGGCAATATCGTGAAGCAGGCACATTTGACGATTCAGTAAATATTGAAAATCCAACCGGTAAAACAGCTTCAGTAGTTATTCCGGGTGGTGCAGAACCAGGACAGACAATTCACATGATCCTCCAGGTTACAGATGACGGAGAACCAACCCTGACAAGGTATCAGCGAGTCATCATTACTGTTAAGTGATTTTATTCCATCACCAATGGGAAATCATGTCCCATTGAAAAGGTGCTTGGAAACTGTTTGTGCCTTATAAGATTAAATGATACTTCAGGTACCTGGTCATCGATATACGATTTTATCTCATACACCGTGATTTTTGAATCGGCAGGAGCACCATCGGCTTTACCGTTGAGGGCTTCAAGCAAAACATAAGTGAATACTCCATGTCCCAGGCTTTTTATTTCAGCCGATTGCTGGTCGCTTTCGGATGAGGCCATCACGTGAACCCCTGAACTCCGTGAGAGCTGGGCCAGGGCTTTTTCTTCCGGAGCACCGCGCATTGCCAGTGTTTCAACAGAGCTTCCTGAATGACAGGCATCTACGAACACAACCTGCTTTAATGCCGGAAGCAGTTTGAATTTATCCTGTAACTCATCCACCCGAAGTGCACTCTTCAGCTTATCCTCCTGATACAATCCTGTTATTTCTGAAGTGATAAAATAAAAGATCCCGTTTTCAGTGCTTCCATGTCCCGCATAAAAGAATATAAATACATCCTCCTTCTTCATAGTACTGCTTATTTCATCAATTGCCGAGAAGATTTTTTCTTTGGTTGCATTGCCATCAAACAGTGTAAAAGAGTGGATCTTGTTGAAAAGCTTTCCTGCATTTTTATTTATGAATTCTGCAAAAGCCTGGGCATCAGGACGTGCATAAGTGAGTGTAAGGTTCTCATTCTGGTATTTGTTAATTCCTATGCTCAGTAAATAACAATCGGAGCTTTTCTGTAATCCTTTATAAATGAGGTTTATACTTTTTTGTTCAGATTCAATATTATCATTGCTGAAAGCAGAAACTGATATTTCATTTTCCCCCGGAACAAGGTTAACACTGAAGGTCTTCATGGCATATTGACCCTCCTTTGTCATCCTTCTAAGATCCGAAGCATCTATTTCCTGTCTTTTACCATTATGCATCACCTTGAATTCCGTTACACCGCCACCCTGGTTTGTTACCTTCACCATAAATGATACAATGGGACTTTCCATAACCGAACCATTCTCAGGAATCATTATCTCCACTCCCGGTGGCGGAGATTTCTCAATGGTCTGCATGATGTCCTGTCTGAATGCTGTGGTGTTTTTATCAAAGGCTTCGGAATATAATCCGGGCCGGAAGAACTCATTGAAAAACTGTCCGATAGAATATACTTCTGTGCCTTTCACAAAGGATATTGAATTGAATGCCCCTTCAGAGGCATCGAAGTACCCCTGTGGATTTTTAATGAACCAGTCGTTTTCGTTAAGAAATATCATGGATACTACTTCTCTCTTTTCCGGAAGATCCCAGATTCTTATTGATCCGTCACGGCTTCCTGAGATAATGTGCTGCAGATCTTTCGTGATATTTACATCTCCAACTCCACCCTGGTGGCCGGCAAGCTCACATATCAATGCACCTGTTGATGCATCCCATTCTTTAACAAGAAAATCATCGCCTCCCGACACAATGTATTTACCTGAAGAATCAAATTTTGCATTATAAACTCCGCCCTTGTGGGCTCTTATCCTTAAAACCTGTAATCCTGAATAGAAATCCCACACCCTTACGGTACCATCCCAGCCTGATGTAATTATTTTGTTTCCATCGGGGCTCAGGTTGATAGAATTTACAAGGTCGGTATGCCCGGTAAACAGACTTATTTCCTGGCCGGTATCTATTTCTGTGAGTTTAAGTTTTCTGTCAAGTCCGGCTGAAATAAAATAGACCCCGTTAGGTGAAAATTTTACCTTGTAAACGCCCATTCTTTCATGTGGAGATACAGCCTGGATTCTTTTCCCGGTTTCGATATCAAAAATATATACATATCCACCCCAGTCGGCTGTTGCAAGCATTTTACCATCTGCACTGATATCCA
>CAZDOM010000038.1:0-15866 GCA_964507015.1 uncultured Rikenellaceae bacterium
TTTCAGGGCTTACCCGAGGAGAGACCTATTTCTTCCGTGTGAAAATAATTATCACCCCTGATGTGAGAAGCGATTTCAGTTCAGCCGTATCAGTAAAAGTAAAGCCCGGGGTCATCCCAAGGATAAAGGCTAAATGGGGTAATGTTCTGATCTGTTACAACCCTGGAGATTCGCTGACCCAATTCAGATGGTACAGGGGAAGTACACTCATAGCTGGGGAATCAGGACAGTATTATGTTACAAACGAACAGTCAGGAAGCTATTATGTGGAAACCACAGATAATGACGGGTGTATAAACTCATCAAATACAATTGATATTGGAGGAGGAAAATCAATAGCAGTATATCCTAATCCTGCAAAAAACAGTTTTACCCTTGATCTGAGTTGCGAAGCATCGGGAGAAACAATTGTGAACCTCTATAATTCCTCGGGTATGAAAGCACTTGAATACAGGACAACAAAGAACGATACAGAGTTGAATTGTGAAATACCTGTCGGGAGTCTAAACGACGGGATCTATACTGTAGAAGTAATTGTTAATAATGAAGAAATAAATTATATAAGGCTAGTAATAATTGAATAGTTGTTATATAAATTTACATTTATATATGTAGAATCAGAAATATCATAATATGAAGAGGAGCCTCGCTATAGCAATATTGTTTCTTATGGTCATATACACAGCCAGGGCAACAGATTATTATGTTAATGCTTCGACCGGCAGTGATATTTCGGGTAACGGCACTTCAATAAATCCCTGGCTGACAATAACCCATGCCCTGAATTCAATTACCGGCAGCGGTCATATCTTACATGTTGCGGAAGGATATTATGATGAATCTCTGGGAGAATCATTCCCGATCTATGTGAAAAATGGTGTATCGCTGGATGGAGCGGGAGATTCACTTACCGTGATTGATGCCGGGTATGTTGACGGACATTCGGTATTCTACTGTATCGGAATAACTGATGCATCTACTTATGTCGAAGGTTTTTTTATTACGGGAGGATATTATTATGATTCATTTACCGTGGGGGCAGGTATTTATATTTCCGCCGGTTCAACATTAACAATACAGAATAATACAATCTATGATAATTACCTGGGTACCTGGGGTATCGGCGGCGGTATTTACATGATAAATTCTTCTCCAAAAATCCTGAATAATCTTATTGCATTTAATGGTTCAGATTACTGGGGTGATGGTGATGCCATCGGGATGTATAATTCATCTCCGCTTATTAAAGGCAATGAAATAATTTATAATATCAGCGGCGAATCATCGAGCAGTATTTATGTTGAAGGATCATCGAGCGCTCCACGATTTATAAACAATATCATTGCTTTCAGTTCAGGTGCCGGTATATACTGCTATGGAGGTGTCCCTACCATTCTAAACAATACTATCTCGGATAACGGGGGTTGTGGAATTTACCTGGGAAGCGGTTGTACGCCTGACTCAATTATAAACAATATAATTACATATAATTCCGAATATGGCATACAGGAAAGCAGTTCTTCATACGATCCGGCAAAAGTCTGGTACAACTTGTTTTATGCCAATACGTTTGGACTTTATTGGGATGAGGGATCAACAGCTTATTTTACAGCAGGTTCCTTAAATACAAGTGTTGCTGAATGTGAAAATAATATTGAAGGAGATCCATCATTCATCGACAGGTATAATGCTAATTATCACTTAAGTTTATATTCACCGGCCATTGATTCGGGCGATCCTGCTTTCCCTTACAATAATGAACCAGCACCTAATGGTAGCAGGATAAATCTGGGAGCCTATGGCAATACAGCTGAAGCTGCTACTTCGGACACTCCTCCGGTATTACCTGCAGACTTATACGTTGATGCCACTGCTGGAAGTAATACAACAGGTGACGGAAGTTCAGGTAATCCCTGGCAGACAATAACCTATGCCTTATCACAGATATATACAACCGGGCATACTATCCATGTTGCTACAGGTACATATAATGCAGCATTGGGTGAATCTTTTCCGATAATGATAAAGAACGGAGTGTCACTTTCCGGCGAAGATAATGTAAGTACGATCATAGATGCTGAAGGCAGCAGTTCAGACTATTTACAGGTTATTAATTGTATAGGTATAACCGATGCCTCAACATTTATTGAGGGATTTACAATAACCGGGGGATATCTGGATTACAACTCATATGGCGGAGGAATATATATATCAGCAGGATCAAATTTAACAATAAGTAATAATATAATAACAGGTAATTATCTTGAATCATCAGGATATGGAGCTGCTATTTATATACACAGCTCTTCACCCTATATTACTGGTAATATTTTATCAAATAATACTGCTTATTATGGTTATGGGAGCAGTATAGCATTATATAATTCATCACCTAATATTGAGAGAAATACAATTTTTAATAATACAGGTAGCGGAACATACAGTTGCATCTATATATCCGGGGAATTAAGCTATCCCAATCTTAAAAACAATGTAATTGCAAAAAATTCCGGTAAAGCTATTAACTGTTCAGCCGGCTACCCAACTATACAAAACAATACTATTTCTGATAACTCAGGAGATGGAATTTACATAGGTTCTTCAAATCCTGATGCCATAGTTAATAATATTATTTCATTTAATAACGGGTATGGCATATATGAAGGCAGTTCGGGCGATGCAAATGTTATATCATATAATTTGTTTTACCTGAATAATTCAGGATTATTTTATGATGAAGGTATAACTCCATATTTCACGGTATCTGATTTGAACTCTGGTGTTGCTGAATGTCATAACAATATTGCTGGCGATCCTTTATTTATTGACAAAGCTGGTGATAACTACCATGAAATGGCTTATTCACCAGCCATTGATGCGGGAGAGCCTTCCTATCCCTATAGTAACGAACCAGAAGATAACGGCGACAGGATTAATATAGGTGCATACGGCAACACAGCAGAGGCTGTTATACATTCCGATCCTCCGGTATTCCCGACAGATCTCTATGTAGATGCTTCTGCAGGAAGTGACGGAACAGGTGACGGTAGTTTGGGAAATCCCTGGAAAACAATAACATATGCTTTGTCACAAATATATTCTACAGGACATGTTATTCTTGTTGCTTCAGGTACATATAATGAAGCACTTGGAGAGATCTTTCCAATAAACATGAAGAACGGGATATCTCTTTCTGGCAGTGATGCATCAACTACTATAATTGATGCAGGGAGCGGTAGTCAACGCGTATTGAACTGCACGGGGATAACAGATGCTTCAACTTATCTTGAGAATTTTACAATAACCGGCGGATATCTAAGCTCAGGCTCAAATGGAGGCGGGATATATATTTCAGCCGGATCAGCATTAACAATAAGTAAGAATATAATTGATAATAATTATGTAGGATCCTCAGGGTTTGGTGGTGCCATATATATTACTAATTCTTCCCCAAGAATAATCAATAACAGGATATCGAATAATACTGCTTATTATGGTCATGGAGGAGCCCTGTCAATGTATAATTCATCACCTGAGATAAGGGGGAATAGCATTGTAAATAATACTGGAACCGGTACATATAATGCTATTTATATATACGGCACATCAAGTTCTCCGTTGTTGTTCAGAAATGTTATTGCAAAAAACACAGGAGATGGTATTTCAGTTTCTGATGCCAGCCCATCAATAATAAACAATACTATTTCAGGGAATACAAGTGATGGAATTAATCTGGGTTATAACTCTGCACTGGATTCTGTAATCAATAATATAATATCTTATAATTCCGGTTATGGGGTCAATGAAGCAGGTTCAATGGAAGATCCGGAGAAAGTATGGTACAACCTGTTCTATGCAAATACATCAGGATTATATTATGATGAAGGAAATACAGAATATTATACAGTAAGCTCATTAAATTCAGGGGTAGCTGAATGTGCAAATAATATAGATGGTGATCCTGCTTTTAAAGACAGAACCAATAATGACTACCGTTTACAATCGGCTTCAGCTGCAATAGATACCGGTGATCCAAACTTTCCAAATGATCCTGACGACTCCAGGGTAGATATTGGTGCCTATTACTTTACAATACCGCCTCCCGGGGCTCCTGAAGCAACTGCCGCAACAAATGTGGGACAGACTGACTTTACTGCAAATTGGAACAGTGCAGCAACAGCAACAGGTTATTTCCTGGATGTGGCAACAGATGCGGATTTCAATGTTTTTGTAAATAATTTTGAAGATAGGGATGTTGAGAACCTGACAAGCTACAGCATAACAGGCTTATCGGCAAATACAGAATACTATTACAGGGTTCGGGCATATAATGAGGGTGGCTCCGGTCCGAATTCCAATGTGATTTCTTTAAGCACAACAGTAGATCCTCCTGCACCTCCTTCCTCTGCTCCTGTTGTATATGCCGGTTCAGACATTACACAGACAAGCTTTTTAACAGATTGGGAACCTGTTGATGCAGCGACAAGCTATAGGATTGATGTTGCATCAGAAATAGATCCTGTTAATTATGTATCCGGATATTACGATCTTGAGGTGCTTAATGCCACCGAGTTAACCATAACCGGACTGATTCCCAATACTAATTATTATTACTGGGTAATGGCCTGTAATTCGGGTGGTTGCAGTAATAGCTCCGACACTGTTATAATCACAACACTTCCAAATCCGCCACCACCACCTATGGCAGGAGACGCCGGTGATCTTACTCAAACGAGCTTTGCGGCAAACTGGAACAGCTCGGGGAATGCTGACGGATATTATCTTGATGTTTCAGAAGAAGATACATTCAACTCATTTGTATCAGGATATAATTACCTGGATGTATCAAATGTAACAAGCTACGATGTTACCGGATTGACTTCAAACACGACCTATTATTACAGAGTTGAGGCATATAATACCGGGGGTACCGGTGGCTACTCAGAGACAATAACCGTTACAACATTACCCGATCCGCCACCTGCCCCAGTAGCAAACGAAGCTTCTGATACAACTCAGACAAGCTTTACAGCAAACTGGAACAGCTCTGCAACTGCAACTGGTTATTTTCTTGATGTTGCCGGAGATAATGAATTTAATATTTGGGTAGTAGGAGGTGCTTATGCTAATTTAGACGTTTCCAATGTTACAAGCTATAATGTATCCGGATTATCTTCAAATAATACATATTATTATAGAGTAACTGCTTATAATGAAGGGGGAACAAGTGATTATTCTGATACAAAAATTGTAACAACCTTGCAGGATCCGCCGCCGGCACCTGTTGCGTATGAGGCTACTGATACAACCCAGACGGAATTTACGGCACACTGGGACCATGTTGCCACAGCAGACTTCTACTTAATTGACTGGTCAAAAGATGAATCATTTCAGAGTTATTCCCAATTACAGCTTACTTACACAACTACCTATACCTTGAGTGGTCTGGAGCCTAATACAACCTATTATTACAGGATACTGGCTTATAATAATGGTGGACCAGGAGATCCATCAAATGTAATTTCTGTGACCACACTACAGGTTCCGGCACCTCCTGCTCCTGTGGCGAATAATCCCTTATATGTTGGCCAGACTGATTTCACAGCCAGCTGGAACAGCTCTGAAACCGCTACCGGGTATTACCTGGATATCTGTTATGACAGTGAATTTACATCCTGTAATCCTTTTAATCTTGACGTTGGTAATGTTACAAGTTACAGCATTATGGAATTAGCAGCAAATACTACATATTATTACAGGGTGAGTGCTTATAATGACGGAGGGACAAGCGATTATTCCAACACAATAACAGTTACAACATTGTTGAATCCACCTGATCCTCCGGCAGCACCTCTGCCAAATGATGCAACTGACATAACCCAAACCAGTTTCACCGCAAACTGGGAAACTACTACTAATGCGACAGGATTTTTGCTTGATGTATCCAACGATGATGTATTCTCAAATCCCCTATTCCAGAATATGGATTTGTCAAATACAACAAGTTATAAAGTAACTGATTTAACTGCTGCAACAACATATTACTACAGAATACGTGCGTATAATTCCGGAGGGACAAGCGATTATTCCGGGACAATAACAGTGACCACATTACATGATCCGCCGGAAGCACCACTGGCAAATGATGCAACACAAATAATGCAGACAAGCTTCGTGGCTAACTGGGAAAGCTCGGAAAGAGCAACAGGATATAACCTGGATGTGGCTACCGATGATGCCTTTACAACATTTGTTACCGGGTATGAGAATTACGATGTATCAGGCTCATTGAGCTGCAGTGTTAATGGATTGACATTGAACACAACATACTATTACAGGGTACGTGCTTATAATGATGGGGGTGAGAGCGGCAACTCAAACTCTATAACGGTAACAACCCTGCTTGATATGCCTGATCTGCCGGACCCGCCAACAGCTGATCCTGCAACAAATATTACCCAGACAACATTCCAGGCAAACTGGACACCTGCATCAGGAACAAACGGCCTTTATCTTGATGTTGCGACTGATAATACTTTTACATCCTATGTTGCAGGTTATGAGAATCTTGATATTGGTTATGACATAAGCCTTGATATAAGCGGATTGAGTTCGAACACAACTTATTACTACAGGTTGAGAGGTTATAATGTCAGCGGAACAGGTAACAATTCCAATGTGATTACAGTAACCACACTTCATGACCCGCCGCCGGCACCAACAGGATTATCATCTTCCTCATGCAGCAATGAGGTATATCTTCAGTGGAACCAGAGTACGGAGTCTGATTTTATGCAGTATAATGTATATTGGGGTACAGTTTCCGAACCTACAACATTATATGACTCTTATGCTCCTGAAACATATAATGCAATTACTATTTCTGATCTTACTAACGGTCAGACCTATTATTTCAGGGTAACTACGGTAGTGTCACCCGGTGTGGAAAGTGATTACAGTACAACCACTTCAGTAAAAGTCAAAACCGGAGTTATTCCGCGGATAAAATCTAAATGGGGGAAAGTCCTGATATGCTATAATCCCAATGATTCATTGACCAGCTTCCAATGGTTTGTGGGGACCTCATCGATAACCGGAGAAACAGGACAATATTATGTAACAGCAGGACAATCAGGATTTTATTATGTGGTAACTTCTGATCAGGACGGATGTTATAATCATTCAAACCTGGTGTATATTTCAGGAAGTAAATCAATATCGGTATATCCCAATCCTGCAAAATCGAACTTTACATTGAATCTGAGCAGCGATTTTATGGGAGAAACAGTTGTGACCCTTTTTAATTCAACAGGGGTGAAGAGCCTGGAATACAGGACTGAAAAGAGAGATATTGACCTTAATTGTGAGATACCTGTCGGCAACCTGAAGGACGGGATATATACTATTGAGGTAAATGTAAATGATGAAGAGATTGAGTATACAAAACTAATAATAATTGAATAATAAAGTAAGTATTTAAATATCAGCATTATGAAAACTTATAAAAGCAGTATGAGATTTATCCTCCTGTCTTTGTTTATGGCAGCTATACTGAACACTGTTTTATATGCCCAGGGGACTGATTCTAGAAGGGTTTATGAGAATAAAGATAAGTTATATATCGGGATACTTCTGACTCCTCAGCAAACATCGATACAGAATGATGGTTTTTCAAATAGTCTGACCCTTACAAAGGGGAATTCCATTAACATTTCTGTCGAAGGAGCATATTACTTTTCAAAATTTGCAGGAATAAGTTTCGGAGCCGGGTATAACCCGTACTCTTCAGAATTGTCTCTTTCAAGATATGAGGTTGATTTTAGTGCAACAGACAGTGATACACCGCCTGAAAATTATGAGATGCAAATAGATGGAAAATCGATAACCGAGATACAGAATATTTCTTTTTTAAGTATCCCGGTTTCACTTGCGCTGAGAGTGCCCGCAGGTAAT
The DNA here is from genome assembly GCA_964507015.1 of uncultured Rikenellaceae bacterium. Classification (GTDB taxonomy): domain Bacteria; phylum Bacteroidota; class Bacteroidia; order Bacteroidales; family VadinHA17; genus LD21. The sequence continues at coordinate 7,954 of CAZDOM010000038.1, forward strand.
AAAGTGGGTTTCTTTATCAATGCTGGTGTAAGTGCCGAAATTCCAATGGTCAAAACTTATGACGGGAGCGGTACTTTTACCTATGATGGTTATTATGCTGTATATCCTGTTACTCTACATAATCTTCCTGAATATGGCTTTGCAAGCGATCTGCCAACCAAAGTCTCTGAAGAACTTGATATTAAGTCATTTAATGCAGCCCTTTCAGCTTCAGGAGGTATATATTTTTACCTGGGAACTTCATTTCAGATAGCTCTTGGAGCACATTTCAGCAAATCCTTGTCGGGTATTTCAAATTATACAAGCGACAACGACTTTTATCTGACTACTAAGGCCAATGAGTTGAACAGCATAATGGAAGGCACCAGCAAAACAGGCATACAGGCCATGGGTATAAGCCTGGGATTGAGATATTTTATAAAATAGTAAATACCCCGGATACTACTTCTTTCCCTTAAATATTAGATCATTCCGGACCTCAACGAGGAATCTTTTTCTTATCTTTAGGCAGAAATAGTCAATAGACAACTCAGATGACATCTGACATGATGTACTGAAGTACTTTCAGTATGATGGGAAATTGATATTCTTTTGTAAAAAGATCTGTAATATCTGTACTTCTCTATCTTGTGTAAATGAACAAATACCCATGAAAAAACTGCCCTTTCTTTTTGCTCTTCTCCTGATTATAACGCCTTTGAACGCGCAACAATTGATAAAGGGAAAAGTGAAAGACGATACCAATGCTCCTTTGCCTGGCGTATCAATCCAGGTAATAAATACTCTTCGGGGCACTTTCACCGATATTGATGGTAACTACAGTATTTTGGCAAATCCATCCGATTCATTAGTCTTTTCAATGGTGGGGATGGTTGGTCAGAGTGTCCATGTCGGAACACGGACAACTATAGACATTGTGTTGTTAACCTCAGAAACAATTCTTCAGGAAGTTGTAATAATCGGTTATGGAAAGGTAAATAAGAGTGACCTGACTGGTTCAGTAAGTTCGGTAAAAACTGAGGACCTTGCAAAAATCACCTCTCTGAATCCTGAGCAAGGCTTACAGGGTAAGGTCACCGGAGTGCAGGTTACCAGCACATCGGGAGCACCAGGAGCAGGAGCTACGGTAAGAGTACGAGGTGTAGGCACTTTCAATAACTCTTCTCCAATTTTTGTTGTTGATGGAGTTATTCTCGATGACATCTCTTTCCTCAATACATCCGATATTGCATCCATGGAAGTGCTGAAGGATGCTTCAGCTACAGCTATTTACGGATCAAGAGGAGCAAATGGTGTGATTATCATCACCACTAAAACGGGTACAATTGGCCAGGAAAGAACAAGTTTTAATTTCAGCTCTGAATATGGAATCCAGAACCTGGCAAAAAAGATTGACCTTCTAAACGGAAGAGAGTATGCTATAATATCCAATGAGATAATTCCCGGATCATATAACAACGTGGATCTTGTTCCTGACACTGACTGGCAGAAGCTCATATTTCATACCGCACCTGTTCAAAATCACCAGTTTTCTATTACCGGGGCAACCAGGCTCACTCAATATTATGTAGGTATTGGTCTTTTCCGGCAGGATGGTATCATTGATAAATCCAATTACAATCGTTTAACCCTTAAGCTCAACAATACCTATAATCTAACTCCCGGCTTCAGGCTTGGTAATAATCTGACCTTTGCACCTTACAAGCAGCAAAACGCTCCCAATGTTACCTATTCTGTATACCGTGCGCAACCTTTGCTGGAGCCATATTATGAGGATGGTTCCTTTGCAGTTGTATACAATGTTGGAAATCCGATTGCAGATCTCTTCTATTCGAATAATTTCGGGAAAGGAATCCGGGGTGTAGGCAATATTTTTGCTGAAGCAACTATTTTGAAGTCATTTACCCTGAAATCAAGCTTTGGGATTGATGCTTCCTACAATAAATCTTACAGCTTCACACCGGCTTATACAGTGTATAATCCTGACGGAACAGCCTCTCAGCAGCAAAATGTTCTCAGCGATATTTATAAAGGGAATTCTGAAAACCTTACCTGGCTCTGGGAAAACACGATTGCTTTCAACAATACCTTCCTCGATATTCATGCAGTAGATATTGTTGCCGGCTACACAATGCAGGAAACAAATTCTGAGTCGATGGGAATTTCCGGTGAGAACATATTGCGTGATGGTAAGGATTTTTGGTATATCAATCCTTCTTATATATATGATCCTGCCAATAATGTCAATAAGATCCAGTCGATATACAATGGTGTGGATCCGGGTCAGTATTATTCCATGATCTCTTATTTATTCAGGACTAACTATACCCTGGACAACAAATACTTACTAACCTTTACATTTCGCCGTGACGGTTCTTCAAAATTCGCCAGAGGAAACAGGTTTTCGAATTTCCCTTCATTTGCTATCGGATGGAATATTGGAAGGGAATCGTTTATGCAATCAGTTCCTTTCATTTCGAACCTGAAAATAAGAGCCAGCTGGGGAATTATTGGCAATGAGAAAATCTCCTACTATGACCGTTATTCAAGGATTCAGTCAGGTCAGCTGGCAGTGTTGGGCAACCCTGATGCTCCCCTGCCTGCGGCTTCCTTTGGTAAGAATGGTAATCCTGACCTTAAATGGGAGAATACAACCCAAACGGATGTGGGTGCTGAGATTGGATTTTTTGATAACAGGCTGACAAGCGAATTTGATTTTTATAACCGCCAGACTGATAATATACTTATTGAACTTTCCACCCCGGGACATCTGGGAAATGGACAGGGGCAAAAGGTCCGTTATAATGCTGCTTCGGTATTGAACAGAGGATTCGAATTTAACCTGAGCTGGAAAGAAACCAGAGGCGATTTTAGTTACAAAGTAGGCATTCTTGGATCTACTATTCATAATGAAGTATTGAGTATTGGCAGTAATAGCGGAATCGATTCTCTCCTGATTGGCGGTTACCTTGGTGACGGAAGACCTGTTACCCTAAGTCGTGTTGGCTTACCTATAGGGGCCTTTTACGGATATAAAACGAATGGTATTTTTCAGACGCAGGAAGAACTTGATGCTTATCCTCACTCTTCTCAGGCAGAAGCAGGTGATCTTCGGTTTGTTGACGTGAACAATGATGGTACATTAGACGGACTTGACAGAACTTATATCGGATCACCTATTCCGAAGTTTATTTTCGGCTTTAATTCCCAGCTGGAATATAAGGGTATTGACTTTTCTTTCGATTTTCAGGGGCAGACTGGTAATAAGATCTTTAATGGGAAAGAAGTGGTCAGACCTGATCCCTATAACTTCGAGCAACATGTTTTTAATCGCTGGACAGGACCGGGAACAAGCAATACAGAACCAAAACCGTCGTTTGGCGGATATAATTATACACCCTCTGACCGGTTTATTCAGGATGGTTCATTTTTAAGACTGAGAAACCTGACTTTTGGCTATACCATACCAGATTACCTGACAAAGAAAGCGTACATACAACAATTACGGGTGTATCTCAAATGTTCAAATCTCTTTACCCTGACCAAATTCACGGGGTACTCACCTGAAATAGGAAGTTACGATGTTTTGTCCAATGGGATAGACTATGGTATTTACCCTATTACATCGATATATTCATTTGGTGTTAACCTGTCATTCTGAGCAAAATGAAAACCACGATAAAAATATCAACTTTTCTTATTCCATTCCTGTTTATAATATGGGGATGCGAAGACTTCCTGGAGAAAAATCCACAGGGAGAGCTGACACAGGAAGAATTCCCTGTGAACCAATCAGATGCGTTACTGGCAACCAATGCCGTTTATTCAACAATTCGCGAATGGGCTTATCATTCTGGGGGGTATCCTATTCTCGATATCATGTCGGATGATTCGCATAAAGGCAGTAATCCCAATGACCAGCTTCCAACAGTGGGTCCGTACGATAAGTTTACCCATCTTTCCACCCAGGATGGTCTTGACCGTTGGTGGAGTACATTATACGAAGGAATAAAACGCGCCAATGTTGTCATTACAAAAGTACCATTGATCGAGATGGATACTCTATTGCGCAATCGCTATGTCGCTGAAGCAAAATTCTTGCGGGGACTGTTTTACTTTGATCTGGTACGAGCCTGGGGCGGGGTTCCCATGATCACATCCCTCAACCCCCCTCTGAAAATTGCACGGTCCACAAAGGAGGAGATATATGATCTCATTATTAGTGACTTACAGTATGCTGCTAAAAGCCTTGTTGAAAAGAGTGACCTGGCATCTGATGACATCGGCCGGGCAACAAGAGGTGCTGCCAAATCATTATTGGCAAAAGTATATTTATTCCAGGGCGATTTTGTCAATGCAGAAAAATATGCACTCGAGGTTATAATCTCAGATGAGTACGAACTTGAGCCCGTTTTTGCAGATGCTAACAGCAAAGCAGGTGAACATGGAATGGAATCGATCTTTGAAGTGGGTGCAATGGAGGTTGAAGGATCTGGTGGTAACCAGTATGCAAATACTCAGGGAGTCAGGGGGTCTCCTAACAGAGGCTGGGGATTTAACAGGCCTTCCCTCAATTTACGCAATTCATTTGAACAGGACGATCCTCGTCTCGATGCTACGATCATTGATCTCGGGGAAACATTGGATGGTGTTTTAATCCTTGGTGATGGGACAACTCCCGATCAAACTAAGGATGAATATGACAATGTGATTGAAGTAGAATGTTACAACCAGAAGGTATGGTATCCGGGAACAAATACGATCACCCAATGGGGACATAACCGTAGATTGATACGATATTCAGATGTGCTGCTTATGGCTGCAGAAGCATTAAACGAGAATAACAAACCTGATGATGCGCTTATTTACCTGAACCAGGTTAGAGAAAGGGCACGGGAAGGCAACAACAGTATTCTCCCCGATATTACTGAAACAAACAAATCTGCCCTGAGGGATATTGTCCTGGATGAACGCAGACATGAACTCGCCCTGGAAGGACACCGGTTCTGGGACCTGGTAAGGACAGGAAAAGCACCGTTAATTCTTGGTAACATGGGATTTGTCGCCGGAAAACATGAACTATTGCCCATTCCACAAAACGAAATAGATATTTCGCAGGGCACATTAATACAGAATATAAATTGGTAATAAAATATTGTCTAACTAATTTTTGATTAATTATGAAAAATAAACAATTTCTTTTTAGTTTTCTTCTTGTTACTTTATTGATTTCTGCAGTATTCAATAGTTGCAAGAAGGAAGAAGAACCAGAACCTTTGACTCTGGTGTCGCTTGTTGCTGGAACTATTGACCTTAATGGTGCCGTTTCAGCAACAGATATCCCGGTAAATCCTACCATTACAGCAACATTCAGTGTAGACATTGATCCGGCCACAGCTACTGAAACCAATGTTACAATGATTCAGGATTATGATGATGAGTCAATAGCACTTAGCATCACTGTGAGTGCGAAAGTGATTACAATTACTCCAACTTCTGATCTGGGGACAGGTACTCTTTATAAACTTAACTTCAGTACAGGATTGAAGTCAACAGACGGTGTGGCACTTACAGAGTTGGGAAGGAACTTTACAACCACAGGGGCTTTTGCACCTGCAGGAGCTATCGCTCATTTTAATTTTGAAGATAACGCCGATGATCAGATTGGCTCATTCGATCCTTTAACAGCAGATATCATAGATATAACCTATACTACTTCAAGAAATACGGCTGCAGGAAAGGCAGCGACTTTCAATGGAACAACCAGTATTATTGAAGTCCCCAATGGTGATGATTTAATGAACACTGCTGACTTTTCGATTGCTTTCTGGGTAAAAACCAACTCAACTGATAAAACAAGCGGCCATTTTGTTATGGGCTGTGCAGGATGGTTTGGTTTCCAGTATGAATTATATGGATCATATGATGGGGCAAAATTCGCATTCCAATACGAATTAGCTGATAATTCAACTGCTTCAGAAGATATGTGGTTCCCGGCTCTGGCAGATCTCGGCTGGCAAGGATGGACATATGCGAAAAGCCTTACTGTTACCGAGATGACCGCTCTTCTAAAAGATAATTGGCTTAATGTTGTTTATACCTATAATGGATCAACCAAAGTCGCCACCTTGTATTATAATGGAGAAAAAATGAAGAGTTTCGATTTCAACCTATGGCCTGATGATGATGTAAAAAAAGGTGTAATAGGGCTGAAGTATAATGGAAGCGAATTGGGTAATAACCTTGCTTTTGGTTTTATCCAGAGCAGGAATAACAGAACAATATCTGATAGCTGGGCTGATTATTCTCATGCAGATGCCACTAACCATTTTAAAGGACAGCTCGATGATATAAGAATTTGGCATAAAGTCATTTCTGCAAGTGAAATAATGTTGATGTACAACTCGGAGAAACCATAATTTGTTAATTTGAATTGATATCAGAGAGGGCACGGGAAGTTCCTTATGCCCTCCCTTTTTCATTTCTCTTAATAACATGAGAAGTATTTTTAAAGCGGCCTGGCTGGTTGTCTTTATTTTTACTCTTTTTTATTGTAAAAAGAAGGATGCTGATGAAGACAATCCCACAGGCATAGTTCAGCTTGTACGTTCCAGGGTCGGCACCGTCTACCTTGATCTTCTGAAAGCCGTCTCTAAAGTACCTGTTGATAAAAACATCGTGATCGAGTTCAGTAATATACTGGATACCACCACCGTCAGAACAAGCATCCTTCTTTTAAAAGAGAACACCACAGAAGTGATGGTCAGTGTTTCATACATGGATGATAACAGGACGGTAGTTCTGATCCCGCCTCAAAACCTTGATTACTTTACTGACTATACCCTCGAAATAACTTCCTCCCTGAAGGGGATAAACAAGGAGACATTTCCCGGGTTAACCTATTCCTTTACTACCGTTAACGGTACGATGGTAATCAACAACATTACCCTGAATGGCCAGTCGTTCAAAGTTCCTGCATTGCCAAAGAATATCAGCCGTACATCGATTACTATTATGATCGATTTCTCTGAACCACTGGATCCCTCCACTTATCAGTCGTCCATTGTTTTTTCAGGCTCCTCCATCCCTGCCATGGCTCTTTCGGATAGCAATAAAAAGGTGACACTGACAAACTTTGGAACGCTGGAATATTATAAAAGATATTATTTTACTATTTCAAGTAACCTGACTGCAAAGAATGGGTTCAACTTCGATGGCTTCACAAATTCTTTCTATACTGCCCTTGATTCAACTTATAAATTTCCTCAACTGACGGATGAAGAGCTGCTTGAGCTTGTACAGCACCAGTCCTTCAGGTATTTTTACGACTTTGCCCATCCTGCCAGCGGCTTAGCCCGGGAACGCAACACTTCGGGTGATGTAGTTACCACTGGTGGTACTGGGTTTGGTGTAATGGCACTGATAGTGGGGATGGAAAGAGGATATATTACCAGGGAAGAGGGACTTGCCCAGATGGAAAAAATACTCGATTTCCTTGAAACCTGCGATCGCTATCATGGTGCATGGCCTCACTGGCTAAATGGAGTAACCGGTGTAACGGTGCCTTTTAGTCAGGTTGATGATGGAGGTGACCTGGTGGAAACCTCCTTCCTGATACAGGGGCTCCTTGCTTTCCGGCAATATCTTGATTCAGATATCCCCTACGAACTGACACTGATCCACCGGATTGATGCTCTGTGGCATGCCGTGGATTATACCTTCTTTACACAGGGACTGGATGCCCTTTACTGGCATTGGTCTCCCAACTATGGCTTCCAGATGAATATGGTGCTGAGGGGATATAATGAAACTTTGATTTGTTATGTCCTGGGTGCAGGATCTCCAACACATACAATCAGCAGGGATACATATAAATATGGCTATATGGATGACGGATCCATCCTGAATGGGAA
>CAZDOM010000038.1:15966-23504 GCA_964507015.1 uncultured Rikenellaceae bacterium
ATTGATCAGGGTCCTGTTGTGGTGATGATCGAAAATTATCGCACAGGACTGATCTGGGATCTGTTCATGAGCTGCCCGGAAGTACAGGATGGATTAACCAAATTAGGTTTTAGCTATAATTAATAACATGAAAACGATCTGCTTTACCACTATTTTAATCCTTTTAATCAATGCTGGCTGTCTGAACAGTTCCGGTAATAAAGAAAATAACTCCGGTTCTTATACAAACTCCGGCCTCGTCAGCGATGATTCTCTTCTGACACTTGTTCAATACCGTACTTTCCAATATTTTCACGATGGAGCAGAACCTGTTTCGGGAATGGCACGTGAAAGGTTTCATGTTGATGGTGTCTATCCGGAAAATGACATGAATGTTGTTACATCAGGAGGAACAGGGTTTGGAGTAATGGCTTTACTGGTTGGTATAGAGAGGGACTTTATTACCAGGGAAGATGGATTTAAACAATTAAGGAAGATTGTGAACTTCCTTGAGAAAGCTGATCGTTTTCATGGAGCCTGGCCGCACTGGTTATATGGAGAAACAGGTAAAGTGAAACCGTTTTCCTTAAAAGATAATGGTGCCGATATTGTTGAGACAGCATATCTTATACAGGGATTACTTGCTGTAAAACAATATTTTATTGATGGAAATAAGGAAGAAAAGGATCTTGCTGCCGATATTGATACTCTATGGCGGGAAGTAGAATGGAACTGGTTTACAAAGGGAGGAGAAAATGTTATTTATTGGCACTGGTCTCCTGACTATGAATGGGAAATGAATTTTCCGGTTCAGGGTTATAACGAGTGTCTTATATTGTATGTTCTGGCAGCATCATCTCCTACATTCCCGGTTCAACCTGAAGCCTATCATGAAGGATGGGCACGATCAGGAGGAATAGTGAACAGCAGCGGTAAATATGGTTATGTTCTCACACTGAGGCATAACGGATCTGAAGAATATGGCGGACCGCTCTTCTGGGCACATTATTCCTATCTCGGCCTCGACCCGAGAAATCTTAAAGATAAATATGCTGATTACTGGCAGAATAATAAGAACCAGACACTTATCAACTGGAAATGGTGTTTGCAAAATCCAAACAATTATCAAGGTTACAGCAAGGATTGCTGGGGCCTCACTGCGAGCTATTCCGTTAACGGCTACTCGGCACATGCGCCCGGGGAAAAGAATGATCTCGGGGTTATATCTCCGACAGCAGCAATTTCTTCAATTCCTTATACTCCCGAGAAATCTATGGATGCAATAAGACATTTTTATTATAAGCTGGGTGACAGGATCTGGGGGATCTATGGTTTTTATGATGCATTCAGTATACAGGATAACTGGTATCCGCAAAAATATCTGGCAATAGACCAGGGACCGGTAGTCGTTATGATTGAAAATTACAGAACAGGCCTGTTGTGGAATCTATTTATGTCATGCCCGGATATTAAAAATGGTCTGAATTTACTTGGTTTTGCAACAGTCGCGAATAAATAATTTAATATTAACTAAATATAATATCATTATGACCAGAATCAGTTACTCCTTTATAATGTTATTGTTGGCATTAGTTCTTTGCATCAGTTGTAAGAATCCTTCTGCTGGCAGCTCAGATTTCTATGAAAGAAAAGCCGATTCCATTATCAGGCTTATGACCCTTGATGAAAAAATCGGGCAGATGTCACTCTTCACCAGCGATATGTCATCTACCGGCCCAACCATACGCGACGACTATGTCGATCTTATCAAGGAGGGCAAAGTAGGAGCAGTTTTCAATGCTTTTACAGTTGACTTTGTAAAGGAGCTGCAGAAGATTGCTGTAGATGAGACACGTCTTCATATTCCTTTAATTTTCGGTTTTGATGTCATTCACGGACACAGGACAATATTTCCTATCCCTCTTGCACAGGCTGCATCATGGGATACTGCAGCTATTGAAAAAGTTGAACGTATTGCTGCCATCGAAGCTTCAGCAGAAGGACTTAACTGGACTTTTGCACCTATGGTAGATATCGCCCGTGATCCCAGATGGGGCAGGGTTATGGAAGGCGCTGGTGAGGACACATGGCTCGGCGAACTTATTGCTGCAGCCAGGGTCAGGGGATTCCAGGGTACATCACTTTCAGATAATAATACCATACTTGGATGTGTAAAGCATTTTGCAGCATACGGAGCTCCCCAGGGAGGTCGTGATTACCATGTGGTAGATATGTCAGAAAGATCGCTTTATGAGTGGTATCTGCCTGTATATAAGGCAGCTGTTGATGCCGGAGTTGCCTCTGTGATGACCTCTTTCAATGAGATAGCTGGTGTCCCGTCAACTTCAAACAAATGGCTTCTGGCTAGCCTCTTGAGGGATGATTGGAAATTCGATGGATTTATTGTAACTGATTATAGTTCAATTAATGAGCTCATTCCTCACGGTGTAGCTGCTGATCTTGCAGAAGCGGCAAAATTGTCAGCCAATGCAGGTGTGGATATGGATATGCAGGGAAGTGCTTTTCATCTCTGCCTGGGCGATCTCGTAAAATCAGGTAAAGTAAGTGAAAAGACTATCGATGAAGCAGTTAAAAGAATTTTGGTAATCAAATATAAGCTCGGATTATTTGATGATCCATATAGATATTGTGATAAGACAAGGGAAAAGGAAGATATTATGAGTAAGGAACACCTTGCCTTTGCAAGGGAGATGGCAGCAGAATCGTGTGTTCTGCTTAAAAATGAAAATGATATGTTACCGATTCCTGAAACTGTAAAAACTATAGCTGTTATAGGTCCTCTTGCCGATTCAAAGTATGATATGCTCGGATCATGGTCCGGGGCAGGACAGGGGGAGAAGTGTGTTACATTACTGGAGGGGATAAAGGAAAAGACAGACGGTAGTGTCAGAATATTGACTATAAAAGGATGTAATGTTAATGACAGCGATATAAGTGAAATAGACCAGGCAGTTTTAATTGCCAAAAAAGCCGATTATGTTGTCCTTGCCCTTGGTGAAGACAGAAATATGAGTGGTGAGTCTGCAAGCCGTACTGATATTTCCCTCCCTGGAGTGCAGATGCAATTGGCTGAAGCGGTTATAAAAACCGGCAAACCTGTTGCAGTGGTACTGTTTAATGGAAGACCGCTGGCGATACCGGAACTTGACGGTATAGCCCCTTCAATACTTGAAGTATGGTTCGGGGGTACTGAAGCCGGGAACGGAATTGCAGACATCCTTTTCGGAGATGTAAATCCATCGGGAAAACTTACAATGACTTTCCCCGTTAATGTGGGACAAGTGCCTCTGTTCTATAATTCTAAAAATACCGGCCGGCCCATTAATCCTGATAATCCTTATGAAAAATACAGGTCTAATTATCTCGATAGTCCAAATTCTCCTCTGTATCCTTTTGGTTATGGTTTAAGCTATACCAAATTCAGTTATTCGGATATTGCCCTTAATAAGGAATCGTTCCGGGGGAATGAAGAGATAATTGCTACAGTTAATGTAACAAATACAGGTAAAAGAGCCGGAGAGGAGATTGTACAACTGTATGTACGCGATTTGGTCGGAGATGTTACAAGACCGGTAAAGGAACTAAAAGGTTTTAAAAAGATAATGTTGAAGGAGGGAAAAACTGCTACTGTAACCTTTACATTATATCCGGATGATCTGTCATATTATCACCAGGATATGAGTTTTACTTTTGATCCGGGCGATTTTGAGCTATTTATTGGTCAAAATTCCCGGGATGCTGAAAAAATAAAATTTACGCTAATTGAATAATCACTGCCTCTGGTTTTATAAAATTTATTGAAGTAGCAGGCCTGTTCGATTAAACAATATCTAAATCGTTAATACATAAAACGGATAAAATATTTATAGGCCATATAAAGCTATGTGCCTAAAATTTAGTATATTTGCATCGTAGATTTAAAAACCCAAACGATTTAATCGAGATGATCGGAAGTTTTTAAATTACATATGTATTAAAAAGATCAAGAAATGAAAAACAAAGTTTTTATGGGTATGGCAGCTATCGCTATGATAGTGGTCATTGCCGGCTGTGGGAAAAAACCGCAGGCTGAAATTGATGCAACCAATGCCGCTATAGAGGCAGCAAAGGCTGCAGAAGCAAACGTATATTTACCTACTGAATTTGCTGCAGTACAGGATTCAATGAATGCAATTATGGCAGACATTGAAGCTCAGGAAGGGAAATTACTTAAGAAATTTGGTGATGTTAAAGAAAAATTGGCTGAAACACAGGCTATTGCTAGTGAAGTTGCAGCAAAAGTTCCAGCAAAGAAAGAGGAAGTAAAAGCAGAAGCTGAAACTCTCCTGAATGATATAAAGAGCGTGATTGCTGAGAATACAAAGCTGGTACCGAAACTTCCAAGAGGAAAAGAAGGGGCTGCTGTTATTGAACAGATCAAAGCCGATATTTCAAATGTTAATGCAGCAGTTGGTGAAGCCCAGGCAGCTTATGATAAAGGAGCATTCATGGATGCCCTGAACAAGATTAAAGCTGCTAAAGCAAAAGCCGACGGACTTAATACTGAAATTAAGGAAGCTCTCACAAAAGCAAGAATAAGGTTTTAATAAAAAATTTGAATAACGAGACAAAATCCCCGGGCGTTACCCGGGGTTTTTTGTAGATATTAAAGATCATTATCAATGTCAAAACCGTGGTTCCATATACTTTTTATACTTGGTTTTGTATTAGTCATTACCCTTGCAGTCTTTCTTCTCTTTTATCCTGTCCCGACTCCACCGGTAAGAGAAATGAAATATGCACTGGAGACCCTGGTAGTGGCGCGTAATAATGAAGCTGAAACATACGCATCTGAACTATACAGTGAAGCATCAGGTTACTATGATTCTGCAATGACACACTGGAGGTATCAGAACGAACGGTTTTTGTATGAGAGAAAATATGATAAGGTTATCCTTTTTGCAGAACTTTCTTCAAAAAAAGCATTACAGGCCTCTGAGAGCTCATTGAATAATTCACTGAACCTTAAAATTAACATGGAAGAGAAAATGAAGGAGGCCGATAATCTTATTCGGCAGATTACCAATAATTTTCATGCTTATCCTCTTACAGCAAAGGTCAGATATGATATTTCAACGGGGAAGATGCTTGCCCGGGAAGCTGGAGTAGCTTTAAATGATGGAAAATACTCTGTTGTAAATGAAAAGATTACAGAATCAATATCCATTCTGACAGCTTCGTATAATTATGCAAATACAAACCTGAGGAACTATTTTAAACCATATCCTCTGTGGAAAGTATGGATTGACAGTACAATAACCATGTCACATGAGAATAGTGATTTTTCAATTATCGTTGATAAGTACTCACACAAGTTTTTTGTTTATCTTGAAGGAGAAATAATTTCGGAATTTACTGCTGAACTTGGTGAAAACTGGGTTGGCGATAAGAGACGAAGAGGTGATAAAGCAACCCCGGAAGGAATGTATAAAATTATTAAGAAAATCGAAGAGGATAGTACAGGATACCATAAAGCATTATTGCTTGACTACCCGAATGCTGAAGATTCCATCAAATTCAGGCACGAGATCGAAACGGGAACACTTTCATCTTCAGCAAGGATAGGTGAAAAGATTGAGATACATGGTGACGGGGGAAGGGGAGCTGACTGGACAGCAGGGTGTATTGCCCTGAGAGATAAAGAAATGGATTCTCTGTTTAAGTTTATAAGTGTTGGTACACCAGTTACAATCGTTGGATCTATGTACAACCTGAAGCAGGCACTCAACAAATAAACAATCGTTGATGGAAGAAAATACAAGACCGGATGATGGATCTCTTCCGGAAGATGATGCCAGGGATGATGAAAAGGGAGTAAAGAATACTGTCAGATCGCTGTTTGCCAGGATCAGGGAAAATGAAAAGATCACTGAGTTTTTCCGAAAAGCTGGTAACCATCTCCTGATACTGACAGCAATAATTTCTATACTGGCTTTTCTATTATATGGCATTCCGGCCTTGCAGGAGATACCTTCTGCGGGAAACCTCTCAGTTACTAATTCAGAGGAGTTGAAGAAGGATGCCATATATAAAAGACAGATTGCACTCTTAAAAAGGGAAAATCAACGCTTATTAAGAAGTTATAATAGTTATACTACAGGACAATCATACCTTGTTATTAATACTACCGATAACCTTTTTTACCTTTATAGAAATAAAAGAATAATAAGGGAAGGTCATTGCAGCACAGGTAGTTACAAGATGCTTATGACACAGGAGGGGAGAAGCTGGATATTTAAGACCCCAAGGGGTAAATTCTGGATACATGGTAAAACAGTAAACCCTTCGTGGCGCAGGCCTGACTGGTCTTTTGTTGAAGAGGGTTTACCAATACCTCCTGAGAATCATTATTCAAGGTGGGAATACGGGGTGCTTGGTGATTATGCACTTGCCCTCGGAGATGGCTACCTGATCCACGGGACAATATATAAAAGATTTCTTGGGATGCCGGTAACTCATGGTTGTGTCCGTCTTAATGACGATGACCTGGAGGTAGTTTTTAATACACTCAACATAGGCTCAAAAGTCTATATTTTCTGATCCGAATATCTGGTTTGTAATGGACCCGCAAAAAATATACATATCATCCGACAGGAAGTCAAAGATTTTTGCCTGGATATTTATCGCAGTCTTATTCCTTATTTACTATTCAATTATGGCAATGCTCGCTCCAATATATAAAATGAGGGAGTTCAAAAGCAATTATGCTTTCAACCTGGATATGAATAATCCTGTAAATGAGAAGATTCTTATCGATTCTACATATCTTGCTTTAATAAGGGAGAAAGCATTTCTGCAGTCAAGGGTTTTAATGGCTAAAACAGACTCCATTTACTTATCGGTCAACCTGGCTGACAGTACTGTGAACCTGGAAATCAGCGGCGTAGTTGTTCTTAAAACAGATATCAGGAAAATATCCGTTAGTAAAATTTTACAAGGCGGTAATGATTATATTATTTTATCAATGCTTTCCAATCCGCTTACAATCAACAGGGATTTTGCTTCCATTGAAAAAGAACCGTTGATGCTAAAGATGGCACCCAAAGATACTTCGGAGTATGTACCTGACATAATTCCTGATACTTCAGACTATGAACCTGTAAATATTATCCTGGAAACAGATAATGGGATCAGGTTTCATATTTACCAGGATGATAAATTAAAACCTGGTGATGGTGTGCGTCGTTCTTTATTTGACATTTATCACAGGTTACGTTATTCAGCAAAAACATTCATTAAGGTTATCACTTTCAAAGTCCCTGAATATCAGCCATATATTAAGATCAGGATTCCACGTTCCGATGCAAAGATTATCTATAGGGCTCTCCCGGAGAAGGGACAGATAGCTCTTTCGAGGTAGGAAAAACCTTCTCATCATCCTCCCTGAATGTCAGCTTCAGTCTGGCCGGATTGTTGAGGTAGATATTCTTATAATTTCGTGATCAGTGACTGATATTTGCCGTCTCCTCAGGAATATGCTTATGCCTGAAGAGTATGGC
>CAZDOM010000039.1:0-22774 GCA_964507015.1 uncultured Rikenellaceae bacterium
TCGCTGCTGCATGCCAGGGAGTTAACGGTTAGCGTGTATGTTAAATCCTCAAGGGGAGGTTTGTATATAACAGGATTTATTTCCGTCCCCGGATGAGGAATTGGTGATTCCGGATCTGAAGGATCTGAAGACCACATAAAAGATAATTCGTTACTGAGGTTAAGCGCGGAACCTGTGCCCGGGTCATAGTAAGGGAATTTACTTACTGTTGCTGCAGAATCACCGTCAAGAGCGACATAGTTACAATGTTTGTTCTCAAGGTTTGCCACAGCAACAGGCGGCTTGTCAAAGACTATCCAGGCCACGAAGCTTGTATCAGGGAAACCTGCACTGTCTATTTCCAATTTATACCCACCTTCAACAAGGTTGTTTATTGTTGAAGAGGTCACACCTGTTTCATTTTTAACAGCATCGCTGAAACTATTGTTGGTTTCATTCCAGCGAAACCAGGAAAAGGTATAGGGCCCTCCTCCTCCTGCCACAGAGGCAGAAAGTGTTCCTGTTTCTGTACCTGTGCTACTGCAATAAACAAAAATGGGATCGTTGGTACCAGGCATTGAAGGATATGAGGTATACCGTGTTGCACCGGATCCCGGAGCACTAAGCTGTCCGTGTAGAAGAAGCGGTATAAAAAATGCTGCAATGAAAAACCAAAAACGCACAGGCAAATAGAGATTTCTTATATTAACGTATCCTGAAACCCTAATTGTATAATAATTACACAATAATAATAAAAATATAATTTTATTGATATTAAAAACTCTGTGGATCTCTGAGGAATCTCCGTGGGACTCTGTGTAACTAAGAGTAAGGAAAAACTTTCACAACTTGTCCCTATTTATCGGGAGAGAGCCACAAAGGAGACATAGAGCTACACAGAGAAATAAGGAAAAAATAATAAGCTCTCTGTTGATAAGTTTTTCTTATATTTTTTCAACTTTCCATTTCTCAGGGTTTGTATTTGTTATTTTTGTTTCACTTCAAACGCTGTAATTCTTGCAAATAAATGGTTTATAATTACCTTGACGATCTGAATAAAGCTCAGCAAGAAGCTGTTATCAATACCGATGGACCGGCTCTTGTCATAGCCGGCGCCGGTGCCGGAAAAACAAGAGTGCTCACCTATCGGGTTGCACATCTTATTCAAAAAGGAGTCCCTGCCAGTAAGATCCTGGCTCTTACCTTTACCAATAAGGCTGCCGGAGAGATGAAAGATAGGATTGCCCGGATAACCGGTAATGAAATAGCCAGGTATCTATGGATGGGTACTTTTCATTCAATTTTTGCAAGAATACTCAGGATAGAGGGTGACAGGCTGGGATATAAATCAAATTATACAATTTATGATGCTGTAGACTCAAAAAGCCTGATCCGTACAATAATTAAGGAGCTCAACCTGGATGATAATGTTTATAAACCAGGTGTGGTTGCTGCAAGAATCTCCAACGCCAAGAACAACCTGGTAACTGCCAGCATGTATGCTGCCGATAACTCTATATATGAAGGTAATAAAGCAAGCCGTATCCCATTGCTCGCTGAGATATACAAGATATATGCAACCCGTTGTTTCAGGGCTAATGCAATGGATTTTGATGATCTGCTAATGAATACTAATATTCTTTTCAGGGATTTCCCTGATGTCCTTGATGCATACCAGGAACGATTCCAATATATCCTTGTTGATGAATACCAGGATACTAATTATGCTCAATACCTTATTGTAAAAAAACTTGCAGCTATTAACAAGAATCTGTGTGTGGTGGGAGATGATGCACAGAGTATTTATTCTTTCCGTGGAGCAAGGATTGAAAATATACTGGAATTTAAGAATGATTATCCGGGATACCATCTTTTCAAGCTTGAACAGAATTACCGATCAACACAGACAATTGTTAATGCTGCCAATGAAATAATTGCCAATAACGAAGGCCAGATCCATAAGACAGTATTTTCAAAAAAAGAGACTGGCGAAAAGATAATGGTTATGCAGGCGATGACCGATTCAGAAGAGGGATTTAATATTGCGTCAGATATTCTTGACAAAAGTCTTTCCATGCAGCTTAACTGGAGTGATTTTGCAATTTTGTACAGGACAAATGCACAGAGCAGAATATTTGAAGAGACTCTCCGGAGGAAGAACATTCCATATAAGATCTACGGAGGACTGTCATTTTACGAACGCAAAGAAATAAAAGATATCCTGGCTTATTTCAGAATAATTATTAATCATGATGATGAGGAGAGCCTGAAAAGGTCGATCAACTACCCCAGGCGAGGGATTGGAGATACAACAGTTCAAAAGATATTTGAATTGGCCGCCGAGATGAATACTACTGCCTGGAGTATTCTTTCTCAGGCAGAAAAATATCCTGGTCATTTCAATGCAGGGACCCTGAAAAAACTGTCAGCGTATGTTGTACTGATAAATACTCTTTCCCTTAATTTAGAAACATCTGATGCTTTTTCAAAAGTCTCAGAGATAGCATCCGTATCAGGGATTATGAAAGAACTCAGAGATGGCAAACAACCCGAGGAAATAAGCCGTTATGAGAACCTTGAGGAACTTATTAATGCAATAAAGATATTTACTGAAGCTGCTGAAACAAATGGTGAACCATCAACCCTGGAAGCTTACATGGCCAATGTTGCCCTGCTTACTGACCAGGATAATGAAAAGCAGGAGGACCGTAATAAGGTGACTCTTATGACAATGCATTCTGCCAAAGGGCTGGAATTCAAACATTTATATATTGTTGGTATGGAAGATACCCTCTTCCCTTCTCCTCTTTCGGCAGGAAGTGCAAAAGAATTAGAGGAAGAAAGACGTCTTTTTTACGTTGCGGTTACCAGGGCTGAAAAGATGGTTACATTGAGTTATGCATTGAACAGGTACAAATGGGGTAACCTTGAAAGAAGTAATCCAAGCCGGTTCATCCGTGAAATAAATCCAATTTATCTGGGTTATCCGCAGACAGGAGGAAAACCTTTCCCGAAAAGAAATGAATATGGAAGTAATTCTTCAATTTTCAGGGAAAAGACTACAGACTATATGGTTAAACCGAGAATGAAGAGATTTGAGAAGTCAATTAATGCTACTCAAGATTCGTACAATGGCACAGATCCGTCAGAATTTTCAGAAGGAGATTCGGTTCAACATGAAAGGTTTGGTAATGGGGTAATAATATCCATAGAAGGAGACCCACCAAATACAACAGCATCTGTTGATTTTGAAAACTATGGCAGGAAAAAACTTCTGTTACGGTTTGCAAAGCTGCGGAAACACCCCCCACCCCCCCTAAAGGGGGGCTAAAATCATTCTGGTGTGGATTTATATGGGTTTATAGCCCTCCTTTAGAGCCTTCCGCTATTGCGGAACAAGTCGTCCCGCGCAGCGAAAGGGGTTGGGGGGGTCACTTTTTCTCCCCTGCCTGGCTAAAATTAGTCTGCCTGAACGAGTATCCTGAAGTTAATATCGTATGTTTATATCCAAGGTTGATCTCCCTGGTTTCCGATTTCATCTCCAGCTTATCCTTTTTATCATATTGTTCCATGGCAAGTACAACAGAATTATCAAGTTCCGGGTTTCCATAATATCCCGAAAGTCCTGCCTTTGAAAATGTTCGTTTATCGGCTTTTAGTTTCAGCTCTTTCGTTGCCCATATTTTACCGTGTTCCTTCGTTTCATTATCAGCATACAGGTACTCATCACATTTATATCCGGCAATCTCCCTTGTATTTCCTGTTTTTGTAATTGTGGCATCTAATTTCTCATCCTTACTCCCTATACTGTTTTCATCTGGTACCTCACTAATGACCCCTATTCTCATTCCCCCCATATCTGTCATCATCAGGAATGATTCATTGGTTCCGTCAAAAACAAATGAGGTGGTCATTTCAACCTGTTCGCCATCATCTGAGGTAGTCACCATTTTTGATTCAAATCCTGCATCAGGGCTATCATCATTGAAATAGATGAAATAATTCATTTTTGAAACTTCATCTTTGTCATACATCTCCATTTCAGTATAAATCCTGTTATTAAACGAATAGGATTCGTTATACTTTGAAGTTACTTTGCCTCCCCCCATCATGCCGCCTATGTTAAAACCTCCTGATGGTCTGTCTGCCGACTGCTCTTCAACCTCTTCAGCTTGCTCATCCTGGTTTACCTCTGCTGCCTGTGCCGCTTCTCTCTCTGCTTTTTCACGTTCAGCATTGTCATATGCCTTCTGGGATTCTTCTGTTGCAGCTGAATCAATTTTTTTGTCAGTCTCCTTATTCAGGACTTTTACTCCCGCATTAACTGCCCTGCCGACTTTATTTTTCAATACATTTCCGATCTGAGCTTCCGAGATTGCAGGTATCAAGAAAATTAATACCATTGATAATAAGATTGTCCTTGCTTTCATGTCTGTAATGTTTATTGATAGAATACAAAAGTATTTAATTCCTATTATCATTATCATTTTGATCAATAAGATTTTTTACTCTCAAAATATAAAAAAAACCTGCCGGAACCGAAAGGTTTACGGCAGGTGAAACATATTAAGAAAGAAAACGGAATGCCTAAGTTATGCAGCAACAGGTTCCGGTGTGCCTTCTTTCTCAAGAAGTACTGACTGATAAAGAGTTGCAAACGAACTTGATATCCACATGATGGCAGGGAATATACCTACGAAAAACATTATAAATCCAAATAATAAAATAAATATTGATATAAAACCCATAGCGAATATCCTCCAGCCATGTCCACGTGTAAGCTTCCAGCTAAGTTCAACAGCCTCAATAGGATCAAGTTTCTTATCCATCACTATATAGGAAACAAACACCAGCCGGCATGCTATTATTATACCCGGAATAAGAAGTGCAAAACACCCAAGTACGATAAGTGCAGTAACCAGCAGGTTCGCCAGGACGATATGAAGATAGTTCTCCCAGAATCCTTTTATCAACATTTCAAAATCCGGTTTTATTTTCCTGACGGCCTGGACGAATGTCATGTCAGCACCATATTCAAATACAGGCAGCACAAAAAATGCAAAAAGCAACGATAAAAGTCCGAAAAAGGCTGCAAGCATCCCCAATGAAGCCCAGTTAAAAACATGATCCACATGATCCACCCATTCCCATGGGGCCCTGTGAAAATCGCCTGCATCGAACTTAAAATGAATCATCCTAATAGGCGCTGATACAACAGCTAAGACTATAACTATTAATAAAAGCCTTATAAAGTTATCTGCCATAACCCTCCAGCCTGTTCCAAAGCTGTTACCGAATGTCGGTTTTAGCGAGTATTCTCTTGTTTCTTCCATTTTTTTAAATATTTATTAATAATAGAATTAGTTACTGAAGCAAATTTAAACCCGCTAAATCAGATGAATTGCATACTATAGTAGTGATTTTTTATTTTCCTACTTTAGTAGTGCATACAATACTTTGGTAGTGCTTAAATTTAACGAGCCTTTTATTAGGATTTTTATAACTTTATATTATTATGCTTAATTACCTGTTTTTAGCTCTTTTTATTCTTTCAGTTGCCCTGGCCGCCGGAAGTATAGTACTTGCTTCAAGGCTTAGAAACAGGTACAGAATAGAAATATTCTCTACCCTTTTATATTTCCTGGTCTTTATTTTTACATTCGGTTTTTACGGAATCTGGGGACAGGTACTGATAAAAGCTTTCCTTTCCTCCTATATTGATCAAGACCTGATAACAAAATTCTCGAATATTTCCTTGTTACTGGGACTTCCCTTTCTGGTCTTTGCCTGGCTCATGTTGATGAGGTTCTCAGGTGAAGTTTCAGGAAGGAAATACAATAACCGGTATTTAATATGGTTCCTGCTGGTGAATTTCGCAATTATTACAACTTTAGGTTATTTAATAACACAGGAAAGAGTCTCAAATCCGGAGTTATTGATCAGGTGTTATTTTTTCATTATGAATTTTATCTTTTCAGCGGGAGCTTCACTTCTTATACTATTCCCCAGAAAAGGTAAGTTAATAGTTCATAACCATGACAGGAGAATTATAGCGGGGGTTCTGCTTATAATACTCTGTTTACAATATATTCCTCTTATTTTTTATACCTACTCTGTTTACATTGCCCTTGTTTTCATCCTTGCATTTTTTGCCGGTAATTCTTTCTTACCGGTTTATTTCACATATGGAACAATGATGTCATCTGTTACAGATGAGCCTGGTAAGGAATTATCGTTTGAAGATTTTTGTCTTAAGTATGATATCTCTCCGCGGGAAGTTGATATCATCCGTGAAATATGCAATGGTCTCAGCAATAAAGAAATAGCTGACAGGCTTTTTATCAGTCTTCAGACTGTAAAGGATCATACTCACAGGATCTATATTAAATCAAATGTACGAAGCAGGGTACAGCTGATAAATCTTGTCAAGGAGGAGATACCGGCGGGTAGCTAATCCCCGGCCCTGCTAAAGTGGGAGCACCCCCTAAAGGAATTACCCCCGGCCCTGCTGACGCAGGACCACCCCCTATAGGGGGTTAAAAACCCGTCCTGAATTATATTTATGAATATATGTCTGGGTTTATAGCCCCCCTTTAGGGGGGTTGGGGGGTTGGGGGGTTGGGGGGTCAGAATTCCATAAATACTATTACCTTTCCCTTTTCGAATTCCAGTTCAAAATAATCCCCGGTTGCTTCATTGAGTGTAGCCTCCCACCAGTTTTTAAGTTTTCTTTTTATCAGAGGATACAGCAATCCTGAAGAGGTTATTTTTGTTTCGGGATTTATGGAAAAAATGGAAACCTGCTGTCCGGGTGAAGATTTAAAACTGCCGCCTTTTAAAACAGGATAGAAAATACCTGTATCAGTGATCATCTTAACATTAATGTACTGTGCGTATTCTGCAAGAAGTGAGATATTGCCAATTGTGTGATCTTCACGTTTCCCTGTTGCTCCCAAGATCACAATATCATCATAACCTCTTTCAGAACACCACTTTACTGCTTTGGTCAGGTCATTGGTCTCCTGTTCGGTGTCCTTGAAAATCCTGTCGTTGTATTTATTCAGAATCCCCTGAGTAAGTGAATCACAGTCTCCCACAATGGCCTTAGGTTCGAGTCCTGATTCAATAAGGGATAGGGCTGCACCATCACAACAAATAATACGCGAAGCATTACGAAGGATGCTCAGAGGTATCTGATGATGAGGAAATGACCCGTCAGCCAGAATTACAGTTTCCGGAAGATTAAAATTTTCCATTCCTGAAATTTACAAATAAATATTATCTGTTTTGTACAAGCCTGCCTTTACTAAGATCTATCTGGTATTTTGGTATAGGATATGTTACATCTTCAGGCCCGACAATACAATCTCCATACATTATTTCTCCCCAGGGCATAGTCTTTTCATAATCCAGTGCCCTGTTCAGTTCTTCCACTGTTATTCCCCACCTGTTAAGGTCGAACCACCTGTGGCCTTCCATTCCAAGTTCAAGTTTCCTCTCCATACGAAGAGCCTTCCTGGCAAAATCAACATCAGGAAATGACGGGTATAATGAAATCTTATAGTTTGCAGCCGGAGTGATTCCGTCGGACTCCCTGACAAAGCCGGCAGGATTTGCAGCCCTTGCCCTTACTGCATTAATATTTTCAAGCGCACCATTAAGGTTTTCAGTTTCTATCTGGCATTCTGCAAGTAACAACAGTACATCAGCAAAACGTATCATCCGGTATCCGTTTGCTGTAAACCCTGCTGACCAGCTTAACATTTCTAACATTAACGACGCTTGCTGAGACCTTTTATAAACCTGCTTCTTAGGACTGTAAGGACCGGCATAGGACTGGTCACGTATCCAGTCCGACCCTGTATGAACTCCCCAGTCCCAGTAAGGGATACCTCTTCGTCCAACAGTCCAGTCGAGACGGGGATCTGTAGGTCTGGAATTATCTTCAGTCCATCTAAGTTCCCATGCAGACGGACTTGTAAGCGGATCATTTCCTACATTATTATCAATAATAGTTACATATCCAAGATCTGTAAATGGCTCTGCAGGATTATACGCCGTACAGGCTGTATAGTACGATGAACTTCCGGTATTATAGGTCCTTGCCGGATCCCACAACCCGCCACCTGTTACACCCTGGTCGCGTAAATCAACATTTTCGGACAGGTTATATTCGGAATCCATCATTGGAAGCCCATTTGCATCTGTCCTGAAAGAATTGACAAATTCCTGTGTGGGCTGGAAAAACCCGCAACATCCTCCGGGAGAACCTCCAGGTTTATATGGAAAGTTCAATACTTCACCATATCCGCCATTCCAGCCCCATGATCCATCATTAACTGAATACTGAACGGTATATACTGCTTCAATACCATTCCTGTTCTGCATATCAAATATTTCACCATATGTTGGTGCAAGTCCTATTGCTGAACCATCAGGTTTGGTACCATTTGCTTTCACATCTGCAAGAAGTGTCAGTGCTTCATCATAATCATGGTACATCTGCATCAATGCTTTTGCCAACAACACCTTTGATACTGTAGCATTAAACCTTCCAATAGCATGCATGTCATCAGGTAAAAGTGTGCCTTCCTGTAAATCGGCTATAATCTTGTCACGGATATCAACAGTATTGGTAACCTCATCCGCATCTGTGTTCTCATCTATATAGGGTATCATCTCCCACATTCTCCATGCTTCAAAATGATACCAGCCACGCAAAATCCTGGCCTGTTTCAGAAATAAATCAGCTGATTCCTGTGAAATTGTCCCATCCTTCAGAGCCTGCAAAGTAACTAATACAACGCAATTACATCTTGAAATTGATTCATAAATGGATTCCCATCTTATATTCAGGTATGATTGATGCCATTTATTATCGGCTGATTCTGAGAATGTTTGAATAACATTCAGATCAAGATTGGAATCACCCGCATCTGTACCTTTATTAGCCTCTATCCCTCGTATAGACCCATATAACCAGTTCGACGATGCTGCTTCCCATCCCAGGTTATGTACTTCTGATACCCCGTCAAGCATCGAGTAAGCTCCTATCAGCAGGGCATTAATACCTTCTTCATTTGCCAGTGAATACTGATCGACAGAATCTTCGGGCCTTATGTCAAGCCATTTCTCACCACATGAACTTACAAGTAAAGAAAGAATTACTATGGATAATATTATTTTCTTCTTCATAACAAGACATTTACAATGAAAAGTCAATACCAAAAAGTAATTGCCTGACATTGGGATAGTTACCATAGTCTATCCCAAAATAAAGGTCATGACCTCCTATTTCCGGATCAAGACCTGAATAATCCGTAATGGTAAACAGGTTAATAGCTTGTAGAAATATTCTTAAAGAGTTTATATGAATCCTGGATAAAACTGCCTTTGGTAAATTATAGCCAATCGCCAGGTTCTTCAGCCTCATGTAAGAGCCATCTTCAATATAATAACTGCAAACCTGTGTGTTGGTTGAGAAATTCGATGAGTTTGATGCTTTGGGAACAGATCCGGATCTGTCTGACTCAGTCCAGCTGTTGTATAACAGATCCCTGCTTTTTTGTCCCTGGAATGACGGCCAGAAATCTGTCCACCACTTGTTGTAATTAAAGATATCATTGCCCTTCGACCCATAGAAAAAAGCTGTCAGGTCAAAATTCTTCCAGGATAGTGCCAGGTTCAATCCATATGTGAATTTCGGATTTGGATCTCCGATAATTGTCCTGTCATTATTATTAATATAATCGTCATCTTCAATGTCCTCAAATCTGAAGAAACCGGGAGAAGCTCCATCCTGGACAGGAGCATTATCAACTTCATTTGAGTTTTGAAATAATCCGATCACCCGGTAACCATAAAAAGAGGATAATGGATTCCCTGTTTTGTTCCTTACGAGGGCTCCTATTCTTGAAGATCCTGAGTCAAAGTATTCCACACCACTGGCAATTTCACATATTTCGTTCCTATATGCAGTTATAAGAAATGAAGTATTTAGTCCAAAATCCCCCCATGTGTTCTTGTATGATAATTCCATATCGACACCCGTATTTTTCATTGATGCGACATTAGCGAAAGATGGATCTCCCAGTCCTGAAGTTGCCGGAACAAGGGGAACATGCAATATGTCGGAGGCTCTCTCGAAGTACCAGTCTAAATCCAAAACAATCATATTATTGAAGATCCCCAGATCAATCCCAATGTCTGTTGTTGTTGATGTTTCCCAAAGTGCATCCGGATTTCCGATTCTGGAAGGGTAATATCCCATTACTGAAGATGTAAATGTTCCATACAGGTCATACCAGGAACCACCGATACTCTGATCGAACTGATGAACAGCATTATGTGGTGAAAGTGCAAACTGGTTTCCTGTCTGTCCCCAGGAAGCCCGGATCTTCAGAAAGGATATCCACTCCAAATCCGATATAAATGATTCATCACTTATCAACCATCCAACTGAAAATGAGGGAAACAAGCCATATCTGTCAGACTCAGGGAACCTCGAACTACCATCACGTCGAAGGGTTGCATTCAGCATATATTTACCATTAAAAGAATAGGCAGCATTAATGAATGCTGAAGCGAGCCTTGTGGGAGTATATTCTACTGAATCCACACTCGACTCCATCCGGCCTATATCATATGTTGTAGCTTCATAACCGGCAATTGCATTTACACTATGCTTCCCCATATTTCTCCTGAAAGAGACAGTATTAGTCCATATCCAGTTACGATTAATTACAGAATCTTCATAATGACTATCGTACAAGCGATTTTCATAATTTTCATATGTAGCATATTCATTATCGGATAAGGAGCTATAATATCTGTTACCTCCCAGTGTTGACCTGAAATTAAGACCATCTGTAATCAGAACATCCAGATATACAACGCCGGACAAAAACATATCCCTGAAATAATCATCCTTCTTTCTTGTAAGATATGCCACAACATTTGGTGCATTGCCAAGTCTGGGTGCAAGACCTGCTCCACCCCAGTCACCTGCAGTCCATAAATGCGTTGATAATTGACCCGGGAAGTCAGGACGTGTCCATACGACCGGTATCATTGACTGTGACCTGTAAGGGCCCTGCTGAATGGGGCTGTTTTCATTAAGGTTGGGTACAGAAAACTTATCACGGTATGATATACTTAAATTTTCTCCCAGTTTTATATGATCCTTAATAAAAGAGATATCGGAATTGATCCTGCCGGTATACTTTTTATTATGTGTATAAAGTATTATTCCGCTCTGCCTGAAAGCTCCAAAACCTGCATAGAATCCTGCATGTTCATTTCTTCCCGAGATAGAGAGATGATGATTCATGATTCCCGCGGGATCGGTTAAAGCATCATACCAGTCGGTATTTGCAGCCCATTTAGGCACAGTCGGATACGGATTTATTGAAGGACCATAAACAGGATGATATTCAACTATTCCATCATTCTCATAAACAAGCCATTGAAGGTCGGCATACTCCATTTTGGAAAGAACATCATCCCGTGTACCTATTCCCGGATATTGCTTCCCCATAGACATACTATATGAAACATGGAAACCTGAGTCTCCCCTCCTGGTTTCTATAGCAATCACTCCGTTTGAAGCTCTTGACCCGTAAATTGCAGATGAACCGGCATCTTTTAGTATTGTAAGCTCATTTATGTCATCAGGATTTAAAAAAGAAATATCACGGGTTGGAACTCCATCAACTACGTAAAGAGGATCATTATCAAGAAAAGAGCTGAATCCCCTTATCCTCACTCTTGATGCTTCTCCCGGCTGGCCGCTGCCTATAACATTTACACCCGAAACCCTTCCCTGTAACAGGTTGCCAACATTGTCTGAAGGAATAACTGTAAGCAGATCGGGGTCAACAAGCGATACTGATCCTGTTATCTGAGCGGTATTCTTATATGAATATCCCGTAAGAACCTGATCAGAAGCATTGATCACTTGTCCGTTTTTAATAACAGTATCTGCAGTAACTTCATTTTGAGCTATCAGAGATACAAAGGGAAAAACAGTAAATATTAAAGTCAATAAAACGGACCTTCTGAAAAAGAAAAATTTCCCCAAATGCCATTCTGAAAAAGAGACCATTATTATTTGAAATTAGGTATATGTTCTTCGGGGGCTCTTTTGCAATATCAAAATTAGACTATTTCTATATATAAACCCAAATTTCTTTTACATTTGATTGTTTGTATATAATATCCTGAATGAAACAATATTTATATCTCTTAATTGTTCCTATCATACTCTCAGGTTGTGATATGAATTCAGATAACAAAAATAAAACAGGGTTCTTATCAATTACAGAAGAATATGTAAGCAGTAACCTTGGTGGGGATACAACAAAATTAAATCTGGAAAACGGAATAATAGTCTTAGGTGATGAATACAAAACTTATGTAATTGATCCTGAAAAAATATTTATCGGTTATTTAGATCAGGACACAAAAAAAGATGCAATAGTATCTCTTTCAATATATCTTGGGAATACTGAAGTAACATCCGAACATCTTTTTATTATCAATACCGGAGGTAAATTAACTCTTATAAGATCACTTGAATCTGATATG
Source organism: uncultured Rikenellaceae bacterium (assembly GCA_964507015.1). Lineage (GTDB taxonomy): Bacteria > Bacteroidota > Bacteroidia > Bacteroidales > VadinHA17 > LD21. The sequence continues at coordinate 12,565 of CAZDOM010000039.1, forward strand.
AGGATCCTCAATATTGAGGATGGTGTCATTACTGCTGAAATTCCTGAACACTCACGTAATTCTCCTCTTTTTAACTGCCCCTCCTGCTGGGAGGTCGTAAATTACCGGTTTATAAACGGGGAACTGGAAAGATACAGTGAAGATTAAATGTCGGGGAAATTCCTCATTGCGCTAAGGTGTCATCGGAATAAACATGCTTAATAAATTGATTATCTGCCTGATATACAAGATCCCTCGTTTCACTCGGGATGAATGAGGAATGCTTAGTGGTTATTGCTTAACCTTATATACAACCGCCTTCTTCCTGTTTATACCTCCGACAATTAGAGGGGTATCCCCCTCGAAATACAACAGTGATTCTACCATTCCATTAAGCAGAATTCCACTTTTTGAAGGAGGCAATACATCAAATGACTGTTCCTTCCCTTTGCTCAACAGGAGCATACCTTTATTTGCATCATAATAACCTGTTGTGACATCATATTTATGATCATTGCCACCCAGAAAAACATCGGCATAACCATCACCGTTGAAATCGTGAACAACTGCTTTGGTTATTGGTGCAACCTGTAATGACCTGGGGAGTGAGTCATACCTGAAATTTCCATTTTCGTTCCATAACACATAACTCGATGTTGTATTAACCTGAAGTTTCAATTCTACTCTTTTAATGATATCTTCATTAAGAATCTGATCAACTGTAGTGAAACTGAATATCTTATAGGTAGGAAACAATTTTTGAAAATAAACAGATTGGCTTGCAAGTTCATCAAGATAATTTACAGGATACTCTCTCATAACATTTTTCTGGTCTTTCCAGTATCCTGTTACCAGGGGTTCCTTGTTCCCGTCCATATCTATATCAAGAAGATAAACGGATAATGGGTACTTTTTAGTCACTGTGTAACGGTGGTTATTTCCAAGATTACCTGCTATATAATCATTATCACCGTCGTTATCGAAATCTCCGGCTGTTATAGAGTACCATATTCCCTTTTTTTCAGACAATCCGGGAAGGGAAAGAGGTACCAGATTTTTCCCGTTTTCATTTTTTAAGATTAATATGGAATTCCACTCCCTTGCCACTATAAGATCTTCCCAGCCGTCATTATCGAAATCGCTCCATACTGCATCGGTAACCATCCCAATATTAAAACTATAAGCTGTATCTGTTGATAATTTACCGTTATCATTAATTATCAAATGTGAATTACTCGCACTTGGGAACACTCCCTGTTTAACCCTGCAACCAATAAATATATCCTGATCTCCATCATGATCAAAATCAAATAACCGTATTACAGATGCAATGAAAGAGGGTACTGGTAAGGGAGTTCTGACAAATGAACCATTTCGATTTTCGTACTGGTAATGCTTAAAATCTGTTTCAAACCGGTTTTCATAACCACCTGCTGCAGCAATAATGTCATTATCACCATCTCCGTCAATGTCGACAATTGCCAGGTCAGCTTCAGAAAACTCCTTATTACTAGTTAATCCCTCTATCTCTGTTCTTACAAATCCTTCACCCTTTCTGAGATATACGGTTGTTGGCGATGAATTGGTTGATCCGATTATTATGTCTTCTCTTCCATCTCCATCTATATCGCCTTTTGCCATCCTGGGCCCTATCTGGGAGAACTTATGCGGCATTATATTCTGCCCCAGATAAAAATCCGGAAAATCTATCTGTTTATGTACATAATCGAGAACATCATCAGATTTTTCGAAAATGTAGTCTTCACAATTACTGACATTGACCGGTGTCAAATCAGGCAGTGCCTCAGTTTCATTTATTTCCAGGAGTTGATTTGCAGCGATATTTCTGATCATTGAAACATTTCCTGTGACAGGCCATGTTATTTTCAGTGAATCAATTGTTGTTGCCCCTGCCAGTCCAAAATGGATCACAGGATCGACAGAAGAGGCATATCCCCTTGAATTGAAGTTTTCATGAAATTGGTATTTCCCGTATGCCCACAGTTCAATTTTTGCACCCACAGCCATAGTATTATTACCCTCCCCTATAAGCTTTATCTTTATATAATTGGCCATTTTGCCTGATTTTTCGACAGTATAGTTACGCATTACAAAGGCTTTGTCATTGATATTATTTGCTACGTAATCCAGATCACCGTCATTATCCAGGTCAACAAAGGCAGCACCATTGGAAAAAGATGGTATATCAGGCAACCATTCCTTTGAACTGTTAATAAATTTCATCTCTCCTACATTTTCAAATGCGAAGTTCTGTACTTTAACCGGAGGAGCCACCTCTATAGTTTCGAATTCCCCGACCAGGTATCCGTAATATTTTGCTTTGAATACTGTGTAATCCTTATCTGTCATGTCTCTGGGGAAACCATTGGCAATGATCAGGTCCTTGTCACCGTCATTATCATAATCGGCAAACAGAGGCGACCAACTCCATTCACTTGCTTCTATTCCTGCAAGCTGTCCAACCTCGCTATAAGGAAGCATTTCTCCGTTCATGAAACCATTATGCAGATGAAGCATGTTCCTAATATGCTGGTGTTCTAATCCAAACCTTTCATCAATCTGATAGAACATGTAGACCAATCCTCCGTTGGTTTGTTTCTGTTTATAATACTTTTCTGGCAGCATATCCAGAGTGAACATGTCAGGATATCCGTCATTATTTACATCAGCCATATCGTTACCCATCGAGGATCTTGTCTGGTAGGAAATATATTTCCGGATCTCATTCCTGAATGTTCCGTCCTTCTGGTTAATATAAAGCAGGTCGTTTGTTATGAAGTCGTTGGAAATATAAATATCGGTATAACCATCCTTGTTGACATCTCCCAAAGCAAGACCCAGCCCGAATCCTTCATAGATAATCCCGGAAGGGATTGTTACATTAGTGAAAGTCCCGTCCCCGTTATTGCGGTACAGATGATCATTATTAATGGCTTTACCTGTTGTTATTCTTTCTGCTATTTCAGTATTCATTCTCTGGTTTATGGTATTGTTAAGAACATACAGATCGAGGTCGCCGTCATTATCATAATCAAAGAATGTTGCATCAGTTGATTGTCCTTCCTCATCAATTCCATAATCCTCTGCCATTTCAATATACCATGGATCTCCATTGTCGTTGGTTCCCTGGCAAACCCACAACTTGTTTTTGCATTTTGCTGAATCGGGATCGGTTGTTGAGGTAAAATAGACATCGAGCCACCTGTCGCCATTTACATCTGCAAGAGATACACCGCCATACCATTGATCATTTGTAAGTCCTTCAAAATTTGAGGTAATATCCCTGAACCTGAAATTACCTTCATTCAGGTACACTCTCGGAGAGACCTGGTTTCCTGAAAACACAAGGTCGGGCAGACCGTCATTATTCAGGTCACCGGCCCCAACACCTGCACCATTATATATATATTCATAGGTTATAACATTAAAGCTGTCGGATTCTGTCAGATAGTTTCCAAATTCAATCCCGGTTTTTCCGGGATCCTGAAGCCGGAACCTGGTCTGTTTCTTACAGGAAATAAAAACCAAAGAAAAAAATAACAGGAGCAGAAATAGTTTTTTCATATTATTAAAATAAGATAATAACAATCAGGAAAGATTAATATTTACAAATAAAATGATACCAATAATTATTAAGAGATTCCGAACGTTAGCGAGGAATCTTAAAGATTTATTAATCAATTCATACACTCATTAACAATATTTAGAAAATCGGATAAAATTAGAAAAAAAGAGGAGTATCACAAAAAAGCATATAATATAAAGAGGAAGAAAATCCTTCGCTGTTGGACTTGGGATTGGATTAAACTGATCCATAAGAACATACAGTTCATGTTTGCGAGATCCCTCGTTTTGCCCTCGTTTCGAGGATTCATACACAATGACATTCTTATGCAGGTTATAAAAGAGGGAGATCCCTCGTTGCACCCGGGATGACAGGGACAATTGGTGGTAAAAAGGAGGGGCGGCAATTTGCCGTGTCATTCCGAGTCCTGATCACTCGGCACGATGAATCTCTATTTAAATTATGAAGCCAAACATTCACCAAATAAAAAAGGGGCTTAGTTAAGCCCCTTTCTCTTAAAATATTTTGACTATTAATGTTACCTGTTTTGAACAAGTAAGCCACCCATAAGGTCTAACTGACGCAGAGGTAACGGATAGGTTACATCCTCAGAACCTACTCTGGCAGTTCCCTGTATATACATGGCACCCTTTTTACCCCATGGGGTCGTGGTTTCATAATCAAGAACCTTGTTGGTTTCGGTGACAGCTAGGCCCCATCTTTGGAGATCCCACCACCTGTGACCTTCCATACCGAGTTCAAGCTTTCTCTCCATATAGAGTGCTAACCGTGCATTAGCCTGTGAATCGAATGGATAACCTGTAGTAGGATATTCACTGATAACATAATTTGCTGCAGGTGTAACGCCATCGTCTTCATAAACCCAGCCAACGGGATTTGCAGCCCTGGCACGAACAAGATTGATATTTGTGCGTGCACCTGCGAGGTCGTTGGTTTCAATCTGGCATTCTGCAAGCAGCAGGAGAACATCAGCATAACGTATCATACGGTAACCATTGGCTGTAACCCCATTGGTCCAGTTTGTTACGTCCGTAAGAACTCTCTCCTGAGATTTCTTATATACCTGCTTCTTGTTCGCCCATGGTCCGGCATATGATTGGTCACGAACCCAGTCAGAGCCTGTCACTTCACCCCAGTCGAAGTAAGGGATACCCCTTCTTCCTACTGCCCAGTCAATCCTGGGATCCAGCGGACCAGCATCTTCAGTGAACGGGTCGGTAGGAATCAGTCCCTGGTCACTTACCACGGGAAGACTGTTATAGCTTCCGTCGAGAAGTGGTAATCCGGCTGCTGTTGTCCTGAATGAGTTAACAAACTCCTGTGTTGGCTGGAAGAATCCGCAGCATCCGCCCGGTGAACCACCAGCTTTATACGGGAAGTTTAGTATCTCAGGATAACCGGCATTTGCTGAACCGGCACCATCATTGACAGAATACTGAACAGTATAGACTGCTTCTTCACAGTTCCTGTTCTCTATCATGAAGATCTCACCGTAATTTTGATGAAGTCCTATCGCTCCTCCGTCGGGTTGTGTACCACTGGTTTTTACTGCCTGGAGTATAGGAAGAGCACCTGCATAGTCATGGTTCATCTGCATCATTGCTTTTGCCAGCATAACCTGACATACAGTCTTGTTCCATCTTCCTATCTGATCCATATCATTAGGCAAACCATCTACACCTGCCTGGAGATCGGCAATAATATTTGACCTTACGTCTGTGCTATTGCCTACTTCAACAGGATCCATTGTTTCATCTAAATATGGGATCATCTCCCACATTTTCCATGCCTTAAGATGGTAGAAACCACGGAGAGCCCTTGCCTGTGCAACGAACAAATCGTGTTTAGCTTGTGTTATTTTACCATCCGCTAATGATTTGTCGGCAACAAGAATAACGTTATTACACCTTGAGATTCCTTCATAGAGAGTAACCCATTGAGTGTTAATGTAGGAGTTGTTAGACTCTTCGGTGAAACTCTGAAGAGGGTTGATTGCCGGCTGGTCAGCTGCATCTGTCCCTTTATTGGCAATCACCGCCCTGATGTCACTAAACACCCAGTTTGAACCTGCAGACTCCCAGGTCGTGTAGTTCGCTGTACCGTCGAGTACTGCATAGCATCCTATTACCAAACCGTCGATTCCTTCTACAGATCCCATTACAGATGCATCAAGAGATCCGTTTGGTGTAATATTAAGGAAGTCTTCCTTGCATGCACCCACAATACCAAGTACAGCAACCGTTATAATAATTATTAAATAACTCTTTTTCATATTCTTAATTCTTTATGTATTAGTTATAGAGTAAGATTGAGTCCAAATATAACTTGCTTGACATTTGGATAGTTACCTGTGTCAGAACCGAATGCACGGTCATCACCTCCAAGCTCAGGATCCAGTCCGGAATACTTGGTAAAGGTGAATGGATTTACCATCTGTACATATACCCTCAGAGACTTCATATTGATCTTGCTCACTAAGCTCTGCGGTAATGTGTAACCAAGCTGCAGGTTTTTCATCTTGAGGAATGATCCGTCCTCAATGTAATAGCTGTTAACCTGCTCACTGGTTGAGAAGTTCGATGTATTGGATGCTTTTGGTACTGTATTTTCGGGATGCTCAGGAGTCCAGCTTTCATAAAGCAGTCTCTTAGCTTTCTGTCCCTGGAATGAAGCCCAGAAGTCAATCCACCACAGGTTCCAGTTAAAGATCTCGTTCCCCTGTGAACCATAGAAATATGCATTCAGGTCAAATCCCTTGTAACTCAGGTCAAGGTTCAGTCCATAAGTGAAATCGGGGTGCGGAGAACCGATGATTGTTCTGTCATCCGTGGTGATTTCACCATCACCGTCAGTATCTTCAAACTTTAGGAAACCAGGTGCTGCACCGGTCTGTGTAGCAGAAGCATCTATTTCGTCCTGGCTCTGGAAGAGACCTAAATAATTATAGCCGAAGAATGATGACATCTCTTCCCCTACCATGTTCCTGTGTGCGGCTCCGATCCTTGTTGTACCACCTCCGTAATCGAAGTAGTCGTAACCCTCAGCTATACTTACAATCTGATTTTTGTAATGAGTTAATTCGAAGTTTCCACTAAAGCCCAGGTCTCCGAAATTATCCCTGTAGCCTAACTCAAAGTCAAAACCCTTGTTCTCCATTTCTGCAATATTAATATAAGGAGCGGTTGCATTACCTGCCTGTGCAGGACGTTCAACACGGAAAAGAAGGTCTTTGGTTTGTTTCAGGAACCAGTCGAATACGACACTTATCCTGTCGTTCAGGAAGGTTGACTCAAATCCGATGTCAGTTGTAATGTTTGTTTCCCATTTTGCATTTGTATTACCGATACGTGATGGGCGGTAGCCAGTAACAGCGGAGGTAAATGCTCCGGTGATATCATAACCTGCGGTAGATACGCTGCTTGAGTACAGGCTGAACTGGTTCTGTGTATCAAGAGCGCCCTGGTTACCCATCATACCCCATGATCCTCTCAGTTTCAGGTCGGAGAGCCATGTGAGTCCTTCAAGGAAAGGTTCGTCACTGATACGCCATGCTCCTGAGAAGGCCGGGAAGACACCATAACGTGTGTCAGGACCGAACTTTGAAGAACCGTCCCTGCGGATAGTTGCGCTAAACAGGTATTTGCTCCTGAAGCTATAGTCAGCTTTTCCGATAATTGACACAAGTGCCGTAGGAGTGTAAAAGCTGGAGCTTAAAGAGTTGATTGAAGCTCCGTTGGATAAGGTACGATAACTCACATCTGTTGAGAAATAGTTACCTCTGGATCCGCTCATATAACGACCCATACCTGTTTTGATTGCCTCATAGCCTGCAACAGCGGTTATCTTATGATCACCGAACACCTTGTCAAAGGTCAGCTGGTTTGTCCATATCCAGTTGGCACCCCAGCTTGAGTTTTCATTAAAGCTGTTGGTATTGGTATTCTCAGCATTTTCATAAGTTGACCAGCCAAAGCCAAGACCCCATCCTGAGCCGAATCCGCCTCCAAAGCTTGATCTGAAGTTCAGCCCGTTAAGTATCTTGATATCAACATACGCATTACCCATCAGGTTAAAATTCTGTCCCCAGTCATCCTTGCCTCTGGTTTGGCTTGCTACGGTGTTACCACTGTTACCAAGCCTGGGAGCGATACCTGTTCCACCCCAGTCACCCGCGGTCCATAAATGGGTTGATAATTGTCCGGGAAAATCAGGACCTGACCAGACAACCGGGATTATTGACTGCAGCCTGTAGGTAGTTGAGTTGATAGGGCTGCCCTCGCCGAGGTTCCCTACTCCTCTACCTCTATAATACTGCATCGTCAGATTCTCTCCAATCTTTACCCTGTCACCCAGGATTGTAAATTCAGAATTGAATCTTCCTCTTGCTCTCTTGGAAAAGTTGTAAATTACTATTCCCTGTTCATCAAGATAGCCAAATCCTGCAAAAAAGTGTGAACTCTGGTTACCTCCTGACAATGTAACATCATGATTTGTTTTCAGGGCAGGATCAGTCACTGCATCCCACCAGTCGGTACTTACACTTCCATTGTCTATCCACCATTGTGGCATCGTCGGGTTTGCATTTGACGAAAGACCGTAAACAGGGTGGTTTTCAGAAGTTCCGTCATTCTTGTAAATGAGCCATTGCAGCTGAGCCATTTCTTCAGCTGTACAGACGTCTTCTGTTGCACCAGGACCCGGTAGCGACCAGCCGGTGTACATGTCGTAGGTCACTTTAACGCCACGGCTACCTTTCTTTGTATTAACGACGATAACACCGTTTGATGCCCTCGACCCGTAAACTGATGCTGCACCAGCGTCCTTAAGGACAACCATGGTTTCAACATCGTTCGGGTTAATGAACGAGATGTCAGTTGTCGGAACACCGTCAACAATATATAGGGGACTGTTATCCTCAAACGATGATAATCCCCTGATCCTTACTTTTGCTGCCTCTCCCGGTCTTCCATCACCGATTACTGTAACACCTGATGCACGTCCCTGCAGCTGACTCGTCAGCTGACCTGTCGGTACAGCAGTCAATTCTTTCGTTTCAACAACCCCGACTGCACCGGTCAGATCCCTCCTCCTTTGTGATGTATAACCTGTCACCACAACTTCCTGGAGAGCCTGAACGTCAGATACGAGAACAACATCTATTGTAGTCTGTGAGCCTACTGTTATAGCTTGTGTGACATAACCGATAGATGAAATTAGAAGCACTGAAGTCGGGCCCGGTACTCTGAGTGAGTAACCTCCATTGACATCAGTGATTGCTCCAATCGTTGTTCCCTGGACTGTAACGTTTACTCCCGGCAGAGCTCCCTCCTCTTCAGCAGTAACTCTTCCGGTGATGGTCCTTTCCTGGCCATATAAAATACCCACGGAAAGTACCATGCTGAATACAAACAGCGCAAAGCGCCGTGCATTGGTAGAAATTTGCATAGTCAATTTTTTTTAAGGTTAGTTAGGTTCTGTTCTATTTTTACTAGCTTTCGCTAAAGTAAACCAAAGATAATAAATAAAAAATCTTAATCACAAACGGAAAACTACTTTTTTTTTCGCTTTATTTAAAAAAAAAATAATAAATCAATACAAACCTCTGCACATAAAGCCTTTACGAAAAAAACAAAATTAACATATTTTTACATTTATTTCCTAAAAATCCCATAAAATCAAATATTCGCGATTTTTTGTGATGGCTTTTTCAATTGCATAATGAATCTGTTTTACTTATTTATTATTTTTGGCATACCTTCTTTTATATATAGCATGAAAATATTGATTATAGAGGATGAACCCAAAGTAGCATCATTCATAAGGAAAGGACTTGAAGAGAGCCATTATGAAGCTGAAACAGCCTATGACGGGAATTCTGCGGAAAAACTGGCAAGGCAGTATAAATATGATCTCTTTATACTTGACATTATAATCCCGGGGATTGGCGGCCTGGATCTTTGTAAATTACTCAAAAAAACACATCCCGGTGTGCCTGTGCTTATGCTTACTGCCCTCGGAACAACTGATGATAAAATACTCGGGTTTGATGCCGGAGCAGATGACTACCTCGTTAAACCCTTTGAATTCAGGGAACTGCTGGCAAGAGTAAAGGTGCTGCTGAAAAAAGGAAATCAGCCGGCAGATACGGTAAACAGACTTGTAGTCGGCGACCTTGAACTTGATCTTGATAAAAAAACAGCCCGGAGAGGAGACAATCCCATTGAACTGACTGCCAAGGAATTCTCTTTGCTTGAATACTTCATGAGAAACAGCGGACGGGTCCTTTCCCGTAATGATATCGCCGAAAAAGTCTGGGATATAAGTTTTGACTTCAGTACAAATATTGTTGATGTCTATGTTAATTTCCTCAGGAAAAAGATCGATAAAGGATATGATAAAAAGCTGATCAATACAAAGGTTGGCTTCGGATATATATTTGGAGAATGAGATAAATTGCGGATTGCGGATTGCGGAATAAAATCTGAAATCCAAACTCCGAAATCAAAAATTTTTATATAGATGCAAATAAGGACCAGATTGACAACGCAGTTTCTCCTCTGGGGAGGAATGATCATGATAATTGCCTTGCTGGCAATATATTTTCTTTCAGCATCTTTCAGGAAG
>CAZDOM010000040.1:0-22534 GCA_964507015.1 uncultured Rikenellaceae bacterium
CGACAATTCCTTTGCATTTATTAAAATAAGGCCTAGAATTCCAAGCAGAAACAGGACGAGTGAAACACTTACAACGAGCGTCACATATGAGCTTCTCAGCCTTGTCTTTGATGCCCCGTTTTCTGTTTTCTTCATCTTCCTGTTTTATTAACCACGGAGTTACACAGAGTTTCTCACAGAGTAACACGGTTGAATTACCATCAACTTCTTCAACTCTCTTCTCTACTTCTATCTTTTTACTTTTATCTTTTGTCTTATTCAACAACTGTCATCCATCCAAACTCATCCTCTTCATCCCCGGTTTGTATAGCTACCAGTTTACTATATAGTTTCATTGTTAGAGGTCCTGGTTTACCATCCCTGCAATATTCATAAATTATATTATTGTCAGGATCCACAATTTTGGCTATCGGGCTTATTACTGCTGCAGTACCGCAAGCTCCTGCCTCACTGAATGTAGAAAGTTCTTCAACAGGTATCGGGCGTCTTTCTGTTTTTAAGCCTAATGAACCTGCAATATCAATAAGGCTTTTATTAGTAATTGAATTCAGGATAGATTCCGATTTAGGAGTTATATAGGTGTTGTCTTTAATTCCAAAAAAATTTGCAGGGCCACATTCGTCAATATATTTTTTCTCCCTGGCATCAAGAAAAATTGAACTGGCATATCCCCCCTCTTTTGCAGCCATTAATGCCCTGAGGCTTGCTGCATAGTTACCTCCCACCTTGAAAATTCCTGTTCCCTTAGGTGCTGCCCTGTCCACATCCCTGCATATCAACATATTAACAGGCTTAACTCCCCCTTTGAAATAGGGTCCAACGGGAGTCACAAATACCAGGAAGGTATATTCCGTGGAAGGTTTTACTCCTACTTCAGGTCCGCTGCCATACAACAAAGGCCTTATATAAAGAGTAGCACCGGACCCATAGGGTGGTACATATTTTCTGTTCAGCTTAACTGCTTCAAAAACCGCTTCCTTAAAAATTCCCATCGGCACAGGGGCCATTTTTATACCCTCAGCAGACATGATAAGTCTTTTTGCATTTTCTTCCCAGCGAAATAATCTTATCTTCCCATCTTTCCCCATATAAGCCTTAAGCCCTTCAAATGCCTCCTGACCGTAATGCAGGCCCGTTGCAGCTATGTGAATATTAATATATTCTGAGGTCGATACTTCAGGCTTACCCCATTTCCCATCCTTATAAACAGACCGGATATTGTAATCGGTTTTTATATAGCTAAAGGGTAAATTTTTCCAGTCAAACATCTCCATATCAAAACTGTTTTATTTCGGACGGTAAAAATACATTATAAAAACTTATCCTCAAATTTTGCTGATCAAACTAAATCATCATGATTCATAAGAAGACCAGATATCTGGTCTTCAACCGAGACACTTCGTAAGAGCTTAGCTGTATTTGTAATAAACTCATGTTCTATCAGTAGTCTTCTCTGGATATCAATCCACTCTTTATTACTATGAGGTTTGCCATATTCTGATTCTTCTTTCAGTAGCTTTTCTGATAAAATAAGGAAATCAACCCGTCCAAGATAATCATAGCTTGCATCATGTAAAATATTGTCGGAGACTGATTCCCGGATGTTATTAAATAAGTTCCCCAAAATTCTTTTTACCTCTTCAATATTGGTTTTGTCAAAGACATATCTTGGTAATATTTCCTCAACCTGCTGAAAAGAAGCTTCAAGAGGTTTTTCATAATCAGATATATATCCTGTAATGAGAAAAAGTGAAGCAAGTTTCAGGTTAATAAACTCCTCCTCCGGAAGGCTTTCTGCTGTTGAAAGAAGTTCGGTCTGGTTAGTTATACTCTTTACCAGTGATGAATTATGGAAATATAGATTCGGTGGCGCTTCATCATCGAACATCTTAATTATCAGGTCTTCAATATCCTGCAGTTTTATTTTCTGTATTTTCAGGATAAATTTCCTGTTTGGCTTGCCCTCTTTATCTCTCAGTTCAGGCACTATGCCATTAACAAAATACATATCGAGTTCACCTTTGTATTTTACCGGCATTTTACCCCTGTGCTCGCAGATAAAGAAATCCTTAACAAATTCATATGTGGTACCCGAAATATTTATTTTACCTGCCTCACCTGATGATTCCATCCTGCTTGCAGTATTCACCGTATCACCCCAAATATCGTAGGATAATTTCTTATGCCCGACCACCCCGGCCACCACTGTTCCTGTGTGAATGCCAATTCTGATATCCCAGTATTTCATACCATTGAGCTGTGATGCTTTTTTCAGTTGTTCCATATAAACCTGCATCTCCAGTGCGGCAAGAATAACCTCAACCGGATTTGTCCGGTTTTTCTCCGGTATACCTCCTGCACACATGTAAGCATCGCCAATGGTTTTGATTTTTTCAATACCCAGGTTCTCAACAACCGAATCAAAATAGAAAAAGAATGTATCGAGTTCATCAATAAGAACCTCAGGGTTCATCTCTTCTGCTATCTTTGTAAATCCCTGAATATCTGAAAACAACACTGTGACAAAGTTATATTTCATCTTCGTCGCCTTCCCCTTTTCCATAATCTCGCTGGCCGTATTTTTTGGCAGCACATTTGCCAGGAGGGTCTCTGTCTTTTCTTTCTCTATTATTAGATCCTCGGTTCTTTTGTTAATGATCTGTTCAAGCATATACTGTGTACGTGCAAACCTGAGACTCAACTGCTGGTAAAGAGCCCATATTACAAGTAAAAAAAAGCAGATATACATACAAATTGCAAGGGGAGAAAAGTACCATATTGGGAGGACCTCAAATTTGAGTATTACGCACTCGCTAATATTACCGGTTTCATTATGGTAGCTTACGTTTAATTCATAATTTCCGGCAGGAATATTCGTGTACTCTTTATAATTACCCGGCAACCACTTACTCCATTTTTCGTCAAAACCTTTAAGATAAAATGAATATGTCATTGAATCACTGGTATTGAGCTGGAATAAAAGGTTATTATGTTTCTTGTTAAAAATCAGGGGCGCATAGGAATTATGAGTTGTTGATCCGGATAAATAGTTAATAAAAATAACAGAATCATTATTTATAACTATACGTTCAAGGAATGGTTGCTTATTTTCTGATGAGATTGAATGAACGGAATTAACTCCCATAACAAGAAACAGCAGGGAAAATATTAAAGTTTTAATATCCAGAAACCTGAATAAAACCATTAAATCCTTAATTATTCTAGCCAAATGTAGTACTTAATACAATCTGCTCAAAAGGAAAGATCAATTTTAAGTATTTTTATGCGCAAAAGAAACGGTAAGATTATGCAAATAGTATTTGCCACAAATAATGCAAACAAGTTAAGGGAGATACGTAGTATCCTCGGAACCAGTTTCAGCCTGTTGAGTCTCAGCGACCTTAACATCAAGGATGATATTCCCGAAAATGAACCTACTCTTGCAGGCAATGCCCTGCAAAAAGCACGGCATATACACAGGTTATTAAAAATGGATGTTTTTGCTGACGACACGGGACTGGAAATTGACGCCTTGAACGGATTACCGGGAGTTAATTCTGCCAGGTTTGCAGGAGAGAATAAAGACTCCAATGCAAATATTGAAAAGGTACTCCGGATGATGGGTTCCACAGCCAACAGGAAAGCCAGGTTCATAACTGTAATTGCACTCATAATGTTAAACCGGGAATATCTTTTTGATGGTACTGTAGATGGTGAGATAATAAGTGAAAAAAGAGGTAAGGAGGGTTTTGGCTATGATCCGGTATTTGTCCCCAGTGGTTATGATGTCACATTTGCTGAAATGTCATTGGCCGAGAAAAATATGATATCACACCGGGCCAGGGCATTTGAAAAACTTCGGGAATTCCTGTTACAATATGATAATCCGGACAATAAAGAAGCTAAATAATTGTTTAAATCCCTGATGAGAAGATTGTTGCTTTTATGCATACTATTCCTTGCTGCCTTGCATACCATGGGACAAACACCTGTCGGTACATGGTCCGATCATCTGGTTTACAATATTGCTTTAAATGTCGCAGCCGGACCAGATGAGGTCTTTGCTTCCACAGGTTATTCAATAATCGTTTACAATAAGGAATATGACGAACTACGCAAGCTGTCACGCGTAAACGGTCTTTCTGAAACCTTAATAAGCACAATAGCCTTTTCAGAGGAAAATGATCTCCTTGTTATAGCTTACTCAAGTACAAATATTGATATCCTCAAAAACAATACGTTTTATAATATACCTGATATCAGCCTGAAATATATCCCGGGGAAAAAGGAGATAAACAGAATAAGGATAAGGGGGAAATATGCCTATATGGCATGCAGCTTCGGCATTGTTGTCATAGATCTGAACAAGAATGAAATTTACGATACATGGAAACCGGGCAATGGCTCTGATGATCCGGAAGTATGGGATATTGCTTTTAGCAGCGATAAAGTATATGCAGCAACAGGTAAAGGAGTATATTACGGAAATATCGATAATCCGGGACTGGCATATTTCGGCAACTGGTCAATAATCAACTCATTACCTGAACCGGAGGGCAGATATACAGCTGTTTTGTATTCGGGAAACCGGCTCTACGTTAATCATACGGGTAATCTTTTTAATGGGGATTACATATATTATATTGATGATGAGACTGCTTTGTTTTCGCATGTTTCAGGCCGCTTTAATAAATCTTTTGATGAAACTGCCGATGGTTTTATAATCTCTTCGGGAAGTTCAGCCAGGTATTACCATGATGACGGGACACTTTATAAGACAATATCATCATACCCCTGGGGAACTCCAAATATTGCACAATCAATTGAAGATGATGGTAATATATGGATCGCAGACATCGGTTCGGGACTGGTAAAATGGGAAAATATGTCTGATTTTTCCGCCTTAACAATGCCTGGTCCCTCATCAAACAATGCTGTCAGTGTAACATCTCTCAATGGTAAGACAATAATTTGCGGCGGCGGGGTTGATATTCCATGGAATAATCTCTGGAGACCTTTCAGGGTTTCGGTATTTGAAAATTACTCCTGGACCCATCTAAATAGTACAGTTAGGGATCCTATAAGAGCCTTTATTGACCCTGTTGACCTGTCACATTTTTTCATTGCAACATGGGGAGGAGGTTTGCTTGAATACAGAGATAATGAGCTTATTCACAACTACAATGATTCTAATTCCCCTTTGCAAACCATCATTCCCGGACATCCTTATGTGAGAATATGCGGTATGGATATGGACAGGAATGGTAATCTCTGGATTACCCAGAGTGAGGTTCCCGGATCAGTAAAGGTACTTAAACCTGATGGTGAATGGATTGTGAATCCTGCTACAGCAACGGTTGCCACTTTAGGAGACCTGGTAATTACCAGAGGAGGAATAAAATGGATCGTACTTCCAAGAGGGAATGGTCTTTTTATACTTGATGATAATGAAACCCCTGACTATTTTATTGATGACCAGTACAAACAAATATTTTTAACTGACCCTGATGGAAAAGTATTCTCTTTTGTTTATAGCATGGCTGAGGATCTTGAGGGTAATATCTGGATTGGAACAGACCAGGGACCTTTCATATATTATAATCCCGACAGGATCTTTAATGAGGATGTCAGGGCATACAGGATAAAAATACCACGTAATGATGGTACAGGTCTTGCTGATTATGTTCTTGGCACAGAGGCAATTACCTCAATAGCTGTCGATGGGGCTAACAGGAAATGGCTTGGTACTCAAAATTCGGGAGCATACCTGCTTTCTCCGGATGGCACCATACAATTGCAGCATTACAATATTCAAAACAGCCCGATATTATCCAATTTGATAGCCGATATTTCAGTTGATAATATTACAGGCGATGTCTGGTTCACAACATCAGAAGGTATTATTTCTGTAAGGGGCGATGCCATTACCGGGAAAGAGGAATTCTCAGAAATATATTGCTTTCCCAATCCTGTAAGAGAAGATTTCACAGGGACTGTTACTATTACAGGACTGATAAGAGACACACATATCAGGATAACCGATATCAGCGGTAATCTTGTTTTCAAAACCGTTTCTGATGGAGGTCAGGCTTCATGGGATCTGACAACATATAACGGACACCGGGTTGCTACCGGAGTCTATCTGGTCTTTTGTGCCAGCAGTGACGGGGCTAAAACTTATATAACTAAAATACTGGTTATTAACTAGTTGCCGGGAAGGACCCCCGGTCAGCTAGGCTGATCTGCCCCCCAAGGGGGGCTGTAAATCCATGGGGGGCTGTAAACCCGTCGTGGGAAAATATTGGTTTCAACCCCCCTTTAGGGGGGCAGGGGGGTTTTTCCTGGGGGTGCATCAATCCGTAATCAAACTCTGTATCCTCTCAATCTGAAGCTGTTTGTTCACCTCCCTCAGGCTTCTTGCCGTCTTTGTAAAATACTGATGCCCTGAAATGAACTTAACCTGTATCTTATTCCAGTCATTCAGGGAACCCATTTTATTCTGTGCTTTCAGCTCTTCGAAAAGAGTATTTGAAACAGGTATGAAATCGCTTCTTCCAAGATAATCGAGATCAGAATCACAGATTATCTCTTCAAGAAGGTTTTTCGGATCAGGAGGAAGCTTTGTTGACATAATTATCGAACAAATCTTTTCGATTTGCCCGGGAGAATAGTTGAACTTAGGCAGCATTTCTTTTGCAATCACTGTTCCGTGATATTCATGACCATCATACGCAACTGTGTGGCCTACGTCGTGGAAGAGACCTGCTGTTTTGAGAATAAGTATCTCCTCGTCTGTGCAGCCCTCAGCCCAGCCTATAAGCTCTACTTCTGTAACAACATCGACTGTATGCTTGACATTATGGTAAAAAAGATAATCCGGCAACTCTTTTTCCAGCTTATCCAGTATAATCTCCTGTATGTCTGTGAACTGTATCAGTCCGAATTTGACATTGAAAGCATCATTCGGAAGGATACCTTTACTGTCAACAGAGAATTCGGGCTTAAGTCCCTTTACCCTGTACATCTGAAGGTCGCCTTTATATTTTACAGGGAGCTTTCCGAAATATTCACAGTCAAAAAACTCCTTGATAAGCTCATTGGTCATCACTGAAATTAAAATCATCCCCTTTTCAGATACCCCTTCAACACGGCTCGCCGTATTTACAGTGTCACCTTTAATATCATAGTTGACCTTCCTTTTCCCGCTTATTGAAGCGGTTACAGGACCTGTATGGATTCCTATCTTAAGTTCCCATATTCTATTTCCGGCGCCTCTTTTTTTCTTCTCTAAATCTTCAAGAAAATTCTTCATTTCAAGGGCAGCCATAACAACATCTATCGGGTTAGTTATGTTTTTAACCGGAATACCCCCGGCACACATAAAAGTATCACCTATAGTTTTTATTTTCTCTATCTTATATCTTTCAACAATTGCATCGAATTCAAAAAGGATTTCATCAAGTTCATCCATAATTGCCGATGAATCCATACCTTCCACAAGCTTTGAAAAACCATGAATATCGGAGAAAAGCACTGTTGCCATATTGAACTTCAGGGACCTTTCCTTCTTTTCTCCTTCCGGTATCTCCTTAATATTCTCCGGAGATACCTTTTCATAAAGGGCTTTTATCTTTTCATTGTCCCTTGAAAGCTTTTCATTCTGCTTTTCCAGTTTCTTAATGTAATTCTCAAGCTCCTGGTTTTGCTTGGCAAGCTTTGCAATCCTTTTTACAAGTTCCTCAATACTGGCTGCCACCATATCCTAAATGTTGAACAGTAAATATAATAAATTCATTTGATACCATAAATTCTTATTCAGATATACGTATTCGCCTGATTATCTTCTTTTTACTTCTGCTATTAAAGGGGAAAATTGATTTTCTTCGCTCTCTTTAGGGTATGGGGCGAACGAAGAAAATCAATGAAGGATGAACTTGTAGAACTCAATATTCATAAATTTGGGATTTATCCCGAAACCATGATCGTAAAAACCCGGGGAATAGTACTTCACCAGATTAAATATACTGATTCGGAAATTATAGTTCAGCTATATACCCGTGAATACGGAAGGCTCTCTTTTCTTGTCAGAGGTATGGGAAGCAGGCAGAAAGGTAAACATAATGTTTTTTTTCAGCCTATGTTCATTCTCGCCCTTGAAATGTATTACAAAGAATCAAGAGAGATGCAGCTTATAAAAGAATTTTCAGTTTCTTACTCTCCTGCAAATATTTTTTCAGATATCAGGAAAACGAGTGTGGCAATTTTCCTTGGGGAAGTACTCACATCAATATTAAGACAGGAATCCCCGAATGAAAATCTGTTCAGATTCATTGAGGATTCAATTGTCTATTTTGATAATTCTACAGAGAACTATGTCAATTTTCATATAGCATTTCTTGCCGGACTAAGCAGTTATCTTGGATTTGAACCCCAGTCCAGATCGACAGCCAAAGAGCACTTCTTCGATATGATTAACGGGTCTTTTGTAACAGTCCCTCCCCTTCATAATGACTATGCAAATCCCGGAATGTCGTCAATACTTGCTGCTTTTTTCTCAACATCATTTGATAAAAGCATGAATATTCCGCTTTCGGGTGTACAGCGTAATGAGGTTTTGGAAGTTCTTATCAGATATTATTCAATACATCTTCCGGGACTGAAAAAGATCAGGTCACTTGAAGTTCTGAAAGAGGTATTCGAATAATTTCAACTATATTTTTTTATCTTTAAAACTAAATTTTCCCTTAGATGCCAATCACGACAGCCATTGTTAATCGTTTTAATGTCAGACGCATAGACAGGATTGAGCACTTCAAGAAATTTCCGGTCAGCGTCCAGCAGGAGACGTTTAACAGGCTGCTTAAAATGGCATCTCAGACAGATTGGGGTAAAAAGCATGGTTATTCCTCAATCTCTTCAGTAAAAGAGTATCAATCGCGTGTCGCTGTTCAGACATACGAGGAACTTATTCCATTTGTTAAAAAACTCGGACAGGGTGAATCAGATCTCCTGTGGCCTGGTAAAATAAGATGGTTTGCAAAGTCATCGGGTACAACCTCATCAAAAAGTAAATTTATTCCGATGACAAAGGAGTCACTCGAAGAGTGCCATTACAGGGCTGCAAAAGATATTCTTGCTATTTACTCTCTAAATAATCCCTCCTCTCATGTTTTTACAGGAAAAGCTCTTACTCTTGGTGGAAGCCACAGGATCGACCAGTTCAGCAACAGGATACTAAGCGGCGACCTTTCAGCCATACTTATAGAGAATGCTCCTTCGTGGGTTGAACTGATGCGGGTTCCTCGAAAAAAGGTTGCCCTGATTGAAGATTTTGAAAGAAAGCTTGAGCTGATAGCCAAAACAACTATAAATGAGAATGTTACAAGCTTCTCGGGGGTTCCTTCATGGTACCTTACCCTTATTAAATATATCCTGGCCTATACCGGCAGATCCCATCTTCATGAGGTCTGGCCAAACCTTGAGGTCTTTTTCCATGGAGGAATAAGCTTCAATCCATACCGTGAGATTTACAAAAAACTAATTCCTGGAGAGAATATGCATTATATGGAAACATACAATGCCTCTGAAGGATTTTTCGGCATCCAGGATGACCCCTTAATCCCCGATATGCTCCTGATGCTTGATTATGGAATCTTTTATGAGTTCATCCCTGCCGAAAAAACAAATAAAGAGAATCCTCCCGCTTATACAATCGGGGAAGTAGAAGAGGGAGTGAATTACGCAATTGTAGTCTCAACAAGCGGCGGTCTCTGGAGATATATTATCGGCGATACAATCGTTTTCACCAATTTGAATCCCCCCCGGTTCAGAATATCAGGCAGAACCAAACATTTTATCAATGCTTTCGGGGAGGAAGTAATCATTGATAATGCAGAGAAAGCACTTGAGGCAGCATGTAAAGCTACCGGTGCAATAATATCAGAATATACCGCCGGTCCTGTATTTATGGATACATCCTCCAAAGGTTCCCATGAGTGGATAATCGAATTTGAAAAAGATCCTTCTGATCCGGATAAATTTGCTGAGATTCTCGATAAGACTCTTCAATCGCTAAACTCTGATTATGAAGCAAAACGCTTTAAGGATATCAACCTGGTAAAACCAAAAGTGAATTTTGTCCCAAAGGGTACTTTTCACAACTGGCTTAAATCAAAAAATAAACTTGGAGGACAGAATAAGGTTCCCCGTTTATCGAATACCCGTGAGTATATTGAAGAAATTTATAAAACTTTAGACACTCCAAACTCTAGGCACTCCAAACTTTTTTACTAATTTTAGAGATCATTATTTGTAACATTAAAACAATGCATATAGCTATCGCAGGAAATATCGGATCGGGCAAGACCACGCTGGCGGGTCTTCTGGCAAAACAATACGGATGGACTGCCCATTATGAAGATGTTGATGATAATCCTTACCTCAACGATTTTTACGACGACATGCAACGATGGTCATTTAACCTGCAGATATTTTTTCTCAATTCCCGGTTCAGCCAGATTCTTGAAATAAGAAAATCGGATAAAACCATTATCCAGGACAGAACAATATATGAAGATGCATATATATTCGCACCAAATCTTCATTCAATGGGTTTGATGTCAACACGCGACTTTGATAATTATTCCACTCTTTTCAAGATGATGAGCTCTCTGATCCAACCTCCTGAACTACTGCTCTATCTGAGGGCCTCAGTCCCGACTCTTGTTAACCAGATCCAGAAAAGAGGCCGGGAATATGAAAGCTCTATCCGCCTCGATTACCTGAAAAGGCTGAATGAAAGATATGAAGCATGGATTGAAACATACGATCTTGGTAAACTGCTGATAATAGAGGCTGATCATTACAATTTCCCAAATAACAAAGATCATCTCAGCGAGGTCATCGATAAAATAAATGCCGAGCTTCACGGATTATTTTAAAACAACTTTTTATCCAACATTCTAAAGGTGCTGATTGTAAATCGGCGCTTGTGTTACCACAGATTATTTTGATTCTACTCCCTCTTTAGGTGTCAATGCCACCCTGACATAATGATCTGTATCAAGGTATTTCCTTGCTATATTTCGTATGTCTTTTATTGTGAATGAATTAACCAGATCTTTATATTCATCAAGAGAAAGCATCCTGTTACCATAGAGATAATGATTCTGAATGTATGCCAGCCAGAAGCTGTTCTCTTTCACCTGGGTCTCACGTTCCCTGATCATGGTCTCTTTCACCTTATTCAGATCGGTTTCAGTCGGGCCGTCCTCTTTTATTCTGGTCATTTCACCCAGCAGAGTCAGTGCCAGAGTATCTATCTTTTCAGGATTACATCCCCATGAGGAGGTAATGGAATAGCTTGGAGTGGGATATTTTGAAGCGGAACCATTAATACTTACTCCATAAACACCACCCTGGTCTTCACGCATCGACTCTCTGCATTTTATTGAAAGGATATCCATCAAAATGACAAATCCCTGGCGATCTTTGACTTTCCATTTGAAGTCTCCATCCCAGACCATTGCAACCTGGCTTTGTGGTTCCGAGTTCTTTGGGACCTCAACAATCACCTTCCCTTCCGGGAAATCAGGTGTCATATCTCTCCACATCTCATTTCTATGTGTAGAAGGCAGGCTTCCGATATATTTTTCAAGAAGCGGTATTACCTCTTCTTCCTTAAAATTACCAATCATTATGTAAGTAAAATCGCTTGCATCTGCAAAACGATCGTGATATATATCCATTATCCTGTCGAGGTTCACCTCGTTCAGCTGAGCATCAGTAGGTACTGCCACTACTCTTGGAGAATTCATTGTAATGATCTTCGAAAGTGTATCCGAGAAAATCACCTGTGGTACGGCTCTCATAGGTTTAATCATGTTCTTTAATCTCGAGAGATAAGAATTAAAGGCATCCTCATCCTTGCGTACCCTGGTGAAATACAGGTAGTTTAATTGAAGCAGGGTTTCAAAGTCCTTAGGTGAACAGCTGCCGCTAATTCCTTCACGCAATTCATTTATATAGGGAGACAATTTTGCAGTATTGCCGGAAAGCTTTTTCTGTAATCCGGTTAAGTTATAATCACCAAGTCCACTCTGGGTAATAATTGTTGAAGCCAGCATGGCAGACATAATATCCTGGTCGGGATAGAGAGATATCCCTCCCGGACTGAACGCATTCAACAGTATTTCGTCATTCTTGAAATCAGTTGGTTTAAGCACCATCTTAACACCATTATCGAATGTAAGTTCTGTAAAACCGAAAACATCATTTTCTGTCTGATTAATAACACGGGAAGGAACAGGCTCTTCAGAGATTAATGGTGTATCTGTGACCTTATCGACATATGCTTCCACTTTTTTCGTTTCAGTAGATTTGATAATATCAGCTACTTCCTGTTCCGCAGGAACCTTAACCCCCTCCTTTTCCTGGGCAGTTAAAAGGACAAGCATATTATCATTCGTGATCCATTTTTCAGCGAGACTGTTGACCTCTTTGAGAGTAATACCGGGGAGTATCTCTTTTACAATTTCATATTCCCTGGCATACCCGGGAATGCATTCACGTGTCAAATAATTCCTGATAAACTCATCCGCATATGTTGAGGATTCTGTCTTATCTGCCTCTTTTGCACCATTCTCGTAAAATGTAAGTATATTCTTCTTCGTTCTTTCAAGTTCTGAGGATGTAAATCCAAATTGATGTACCCTCTCATTTTCAGTAAGGATAACCTCAATACTCTTTTCTATCTGGTTCTCCTTGGCTGCTGCATACAATGAATAAACATCTATAGTTCTGCCAATAAATGAACCATAGTCTGCTCCGGCATACAGAAAAGGAGCATCAGGTTTAAGGGTTATTTCCTGAAACCTTGTATTTAACATAGCTGTATATAATGAACGTATCTGGCTGTTCCTGTAATCATTATAGGTAACAGACTCCGCTTTGGGCTGTTTATACATTATTTGTACAGAAAAACCTGATGCTTCCTTATCCGTAACCACGCTTATAAGAGGATCAGTATTGTCAGGAACAGAATATTCCACACGTTTTGTAGCATTCTCCACTTTTGGAACCCGGCCAAAATATTCCCTGATTTTCTCCTCGGCCAGTTGGGGATCGATATCGCCGACAACTACAACAGCAATAAGGTCAGGCCTGTACCATGTCCTGTAAAATTCCCGCAAAGTATCATAAGGAAAAGATTTAATAATATCCACTTTCCCAATTGGAAGCCTGTCTGCATATCTTGAGCCTTTAAGCAGTACAGGAAGGTATTTTTGCATCATACGATCATCAGCACCCAGCCCTAAACGCCATTCTTCAATTATAACTCCTCTCTCTTTATCAATCTCATCTGCATCCATACTAACCTGGTGTGCCCAGTCCTCCAAAACCTGGAAGCCCCTGTTGATCCATTCCATACTGTCAGTGGGTACTTTCAGCATATAGATTGTCTGATCAAAGCTTGTATAGGCATTAAGTTCCTCGCCAAACTTGACACCCATCTCTTCAAGCATATCCACTATCCTGTTACTTGGGAAATTCCTGGTGCCGTTGAAACACATGTGTTCACAAAAATGGGCCAGCCCCTGCTGTGCATCTGTTTCACAAATTGAACCTGCATTTATTGCAAGCCTGAGTTCCATCCTCATTTCGGGCTTCTGGTTGTACTTGATGTAATATGTAAGACCATTATCAAGCTTCCCGATCTTAATAGATGGATCCGGTGAAATAGGATCATCCATATTTGAGGTCTGGGTATAGCTGTTTGTGAATAAAAATCCACAAATCACCAATGTGAGGAAAAACTTAAATCTTTTCATTTTATAGTTATTTGTTTATATAAAAAGTAATTCAAATGGAGTTGTATTATTCTATTTATGCAGCGAAAATACATATGGGATAAATTGATATCAAAATTTAAATTTAATTATTTTTAGGAAATCTGAATTGACCAAAACATAATTAAATGTTACCTTTCGTATCATTTATAAAAAACATGACATTATTATGACTTCTACAAGAAGAAATTTTATCAAAACAGCATCTGTTCTGGCTGCAGGATCTGTATTATCTCTTGATGCATTGGCAAAAGCCAGAAAAAGTATTGCTCCTTCAGATAAAATAAATGTTGCTCTTGTTGGCGGAAACAGTATGGGATGGAGTGATCTTGAGTCGTTCCTCAAAAATCCCGAGACCGAATGTGTGGCATTATGCGATGTCGACCGGAATGTTCTCAACCGAAGAACAGATGATATTGTAAAAATGGGCCGTCCAAGGCCAAAACTATACATTGATTATCGTAAGATGCTTGAAGACAGGGATATTGATGTAATTATTATCGGTACTCCCGATCACTGGCATTGTATGGTATTTTGCGATGCTGTTGAAAGCGGAAATCATGTCTATGTCGAAAAACCTATCGGGAATTCAATAGCCGAGATTAATATAATGCAGAAAGC
Organism: uncultured Rikenellaceae bacterium; assembly: GCA_964507015.1. GTDB lineage: Bacteria > Bacteroidota > Bacteroidia > Bacteroidales > VadinHA17 > LD21. The sequence goes on from CAZDOM010000040.1 coordinate 14,469, forward strand.
TTTAAAACAAAATGGAAAGATGGCACAGGTCGGACAGTGGCAAAGAAGCCAGCCACATTTTGTTGATGCTATAAATTTCCTGAAATCAGGCAAGCTGGGTCGTATACGTACCTGCAAGGCATGGTCATTTGTCGACTGGAAAGGCCCTGTGCCAAAAGTTCCCGATGCACCCTCACCTGAGGGTGTCGATTATACAAGATGGCTGGGACCTGCCCCGCTGCGTCCTTTCAATAAAAACAGGTTCCACTTAACATGGCGCTGGTACTGGGAATATGGCAACGGCGTGATGACCGACTGGGGTGTACATCTGATCGATTATATACTATATGGTATGGGTGTATCTGTTCCTGATTCAGTGATGGCAATAGGAGGAAAATATGCTTTCCCCGATGATGATATGGTGACCCCTGATACAATGACCGCTGTCTACGATTTTAAGGATTTTACAATGATCTGGGAACATACTATCGGTATAGGTCTGGGTAACTGGAAGAGACCTCATGGAATGGCATATACAGGAGAAAACGGTACGCTTGTCCTTGACCGTAACGGCTGGGAAGTATTTCCCGAGAAACAGAGAATGGAGGCTGTTCCACTGCAAAATAATGTGGGCTCAGGATTGGACCTCCACGTAAGGAATTTTCTCGATTGTATAGAAAACAACACCCCGGAAAAACTACATGCTGATATTGATGTCGGACGTGATGTGGCACTTGTTGCCCAGATGGGAAATATAGCCTACAGAACCGGCGAAAAGGTTTTCTGGGATAATGACAGTCAGCAGTTTACATCAAGAAATGCTAACAAACTGATAACACCTGAATATAACAACGGTTATACCCTCCCTAAATATTAGGGATAAATTATGTTAATAAGGTTCCTGAAGTTTGGAGTTGTCGGTATCACAGGCATGGTTATTGATTTTTCAATAACCTGGCTCCTCAAGGAAAAGCTTAAGATACACAGATATATAGCCAGTTCAACAGGATTTATTATTGCGGCAACATCAAACTATTTCCTGAACCGCATCTGGACATTTGAAAGTAACGATCCGCGAGTTTTACTGGAGTACGGCAGTTTTGTGATTATCTCTGTTATCGGGCTGGGGATCAATAACCTGTTCCTCTATCTTTTCGAGAAAAAAATGCCGTTTTATGTGGCAAAATTATTTGCCATTGGTGTTACCATGATATGGAACTTCCTTGCAAATAACTACATTACATTCAGGGTTTGACAGTTACTGAATAAAACCCGCTGTTGAACGTATCGTATAAAATACCGGTTTCAGAACAGATTACCAGGTTGTAGTTACCTTCAGGAATACCATTGAACCCGAAAGTTCCGGTAACAGAAATGGTATCGCCGGAACAAAGATCATTTATCACAGGTTGGATATCAAGATTCCTTTTTGTTTCTATGATACCATCCTCCCTGTACAATGCCACCTGGAAGACTATCGGGAATTCCGGGTGATTTAAATAAAGGGTATAGGGATATGGATTAAAAATTTTAAGGTCTAAAGTATTTTCATTTGTATTGCTGAATGACCATGAATTATGATACGGAATAGCACATTGTCGCTGTAATGACTGGAAATCCTTATAGATACTGTAGTATAACGTATCTCCTCCTGTCATTACATGAACTGAAAGCCTCTCCTTGTAATAATCATTCAACCAGTGAGGTACATACAGAACCTCCCTGCCGTGTAATTGTTCCTCAAAGGGCCACAGGTCATATTGTGTTTTACGGTAATCCTTATTATCGAGTGAATGGGCAAACTTCCCTGTATAAAACGTATATTCCGAAGGATCCTGGTATGAATTTGTAAAGACGACCGGTCTTTCTCCTGCCAGCTTTTCGATCTCCCTTACCCTTCTTTTGTGATTGTGAAACTCCTGTTTAAGGAATGAGACAGGAAGAAAGTCTATCATCAGAGTAATCCTGGCAAATAAGAATAGTGGAAACAAAATGAAAAATGAAATCTTTATATACTTACTCCTCTTATAAATATTATCCCTGTTCAGTACGAGTAGTAACATCGGAACGGTAATAAGTGCTGTCCATTGCGGTTCAATATGATACCTGAAGCTTGCAATAAGGAAGAAGATGAAAAATCCAACAACGGTAAATCTTAAGCCTCTTTCGAATTTATCTCCCGAACCCGGCTTAAAAATTACAACGAGGAATAATGGGAACAACAAAGGATTATGTATAAGAAGCTGGTTCGGTATATATCCGAGGAAGTTTGAAATATCAAACCCTGAAACCCTGTCAGCCAGATGATACTTAAGTGAAGGAAAATCATTTGATATTTGCCAGAAGATGTGTGGAAGGAACAATGAAAGTGCAAAAATCGAAGCAATATAAAATTTAGGATTCTTCAATAGCTTCAGATTCGAAAGTATGATCAACAAAAGCATTATGGCTCCATGATATTTACTATACATTAGCCCTGCCATAGTAATTCCCAAGAACACTGTATCTAACCAGGTCGCACTTTTCAGGAACCTCCTGTAGAAATACAGGAAAAGTGCTGTAAAAAGCAGTAATGGCGGATCGGGTGTGGCAAGAAAACCATAAATATTCAATACTGGTAGAAGTGAAATTATCAGAGCAATTATAAGTGCATTTGAGGCCGATTCTTTTATTCTGCCATCCAGCATATTCCAGATCAACAATAGCGTTGCCAGGTGGCTCAGGACTACAAATAACCGCACTCCCATCTCATTAGAAAACAGCAGATAACCGGCACCTATAAGCATGGCTATTGCCGGTGGATGATCATAATAACCCCATGCCGGGTATCTTGAAAACATCCAGTAATAAGCTTCATCATTATGAAGCGGAGTGAATAGAGCCTGAACCAGGTTAATTATACCCCATATGATTAAAAAAAGAGTGAATACCTGTCGGCCTGTAAGATTAATTTTTCTTCCCATGGGGGAACAAGCAGTAATTTCAGGTAAAGATATGGAATATTGTTGCGCAGCTGATAAAGATAAATCTGATTTCAAAAAATCCTAAAATAATTGAACCTCAAATAATTCAGTTTTAAAAATTTCATTAAGGAATAAATTAGGTGTAACTTTACTGTAAATAGATGACCAGGTAATATGAATAAATATGATATTTCATTAAGATTATTAAAGCCTTTTATACTGATTTTTATCCTGATATTGATCACCGGTTCGGGTTGTGCTTCCGAAAGAAAGGTACAACAGATAATCAAGAGAGCTGATTCATCCTGTGATCTTTCACATCTGGGAAAGAATAAATTTTACTATTCGTCTAAGTACAGGAGACACTTGTCAAATAATATCAGGCAGATAAACAGGAATAATCTTAAGTGATATAATTATTCCCCGGTAATTTTTGAGACTGTTTTTCTAATTGCCGGCCATTTCTTATCAGGGATCCTGGCTCCAACCATCTCAATTACATTCCCCGCAAGAAGGGCTCCGAGAGCACCACATTTGTCAAGCTCCATATCATTAGCATAACCATATAAGAAGCCTGATGCATAAAGATCACCTGCTCCGGTAGTATCTATACAATTTATTGGCAGAGTTCCTATTCTGATTATCTCCTCATCCCTTTTGATAAGTGATCCTTCTCTCCCGGTTTTCACAACAGCAACTTTACACATGGTTGCTATCTTTTTCAGTGCCTCTTCGGATTCCAGGCCTGTAAGTATTTTCGCTTCGTCTTCATTTGCAAAAACTATGTCGGCATACTTTTCAATAATTCCAATAAAATCCTTTTTATTGGCCTCAACGACATTATAGCTGGCAAGATCAACTGCTATTTCCATATTGTTTTGCTTTGCAAGCCTGCATGCCTTCACCACCAGTTGTTTATTGATTATCAGGTAACCTTCAAAATACAGAATATCGTATGGTTTGAAGAATTCTTCATTAAGGTCCTCTGCCTCCAGTTCCACTGCAGCACCAAGGTGTGTGGCAAATGTCCTCTGCGAATCAGGTGAAATAAGGGCAACTGCTGTTCCGGTTACTGACTTACCTCTCATTAGGATATTTTTTACCCCTGCCCTCTTCATTTCACTTTCGAACAGATCTCCGGTCTCATCCTTTCCCACGGAACCTATAAATCCTGTATTTACACCAAGCATTGCCAGTCCATGAATGGTATTGGCTGCTGATCCTCCCGATGCAAATGTTCTCTCAAAATCTGATGTATTCTTTTTTATCAATTCCGACTTTCCCGCATCAACAAGCGTCATACTGCCTTTAGGAAGTGAGAATTGTTCAAGGATCTTATCATCATCTATGATTGTCATCACGTCTACAAGGGCATTTCCGATGCCTATGATTCTCTTCATATAAAAAAATTTCGCTAAAGATATTGTTAAATTCATTAAAAGCCTGTACTTTTGGCACGCTAAAATTGTACTGAAAGAGCAAAAAAAGATTCCTCAGTAGCTCAGTTGGTTAGAGCAACGGACTGTTAATCCGTGGGTCGCCGGTTCGAGTCCAGCCTGGGGAGCTAAAAAAAGAGTGAGAGTGAGAGTGTGAGCGAGCATTTTCACTCTTTTCACTTCTTCTTGCACTCTCCCCTTCTCATTTTTATTTGCCTCGTATTCATTACTTTTCTAACTTTATATCTACAAACCTTTACCATAATGGCAAGTATAATCCCAGGATATAACTACGACATCTTTATCAGCTACCGCCAGAAAGACAACAAGTATGACGGCTGGGTAACTGAATTTGTCAACAATCTGGAGAGGGAACTCGATGCTACCTTTAAGGAAGAGATCTGTGTCTATTTTGATATCAATCCTCACGACGGGCTTCTGGAAACACATGAAGTTGATGAATCCTTGAAGGATAAACTTAAATGTCTGGCCTTCATCCCCATTATCTCACGCACATATTGTGATCCAAAGGCTTTTGCCTGGGAAAATGAGTTTAAGGCATTTGTGGAACAAGCCTCCCACGATCAGTTTGGATTGAAAGTCAATTTGCCTAATGGAAATGTTGTGAGCAGGGTGCTGCCCGTCAGAATCCACGATCTCGACAATGCTGATATTAAATTGTGCGAAACGGTTCTGGGCAGTATGTTGCGCGGGGTGGAATTTATTTATAAAGAACCTGAGGTTAACAGACCTTTGACAAGACTTGATTCAGAAAAGAAAAATTTAACCGGTTTGAGATACCGGAACCAGATAAACAGGGTTGCCAATGCCATTAAAGATATTGTTTCCGGATTAAAGACAGAACATGTGGACTATCGACATCTGCAAGCTGAAGGAATCCCGGCCTATAAAAAGCCCTATTCACAGGAAAAATCAATTATCGTCCTGCCATTTGATAATTTAAGCCCGGATCCTGACCAGGAATACTTCAGTGAAGGTCTTACTGATGAAGTTATCTCAGACCTTTCCCATATTCCGAACTTGCTGGTTATATCCCGCAGCTCGGCTATGACATTCAAGGGAAGCAGAAGCACTATAAAAGAAATAGCAGAGAGGGTAAATGTACGTTATGTGCTGGAAGGTAGTGTGAGGAAAGCAGCAAACAACCTTCGTATCACTGCCCAGCTTATTGATTCCGCAAATGACTCACATATCTGGGCTGATAAATATACTGGCACGCTCGAAGATGTATTTGATATCCAGGAAAAGGTATCACAATCCATTGTTAATGCTCTAAAAATCAAGTTAAGCTCCAGGGAAAGGGAAAAAATTTTTGAAAGGCCGATAGATAACGTTTTTGCTTATGATTGCTATAAAAGAGCTTATTCGGAAATAATATCTTACCGAAAGGAAAGAATAGATCATGGCTTAAACCTGCTTCAAAAAGGACTTGACATTGCAGGTGAAAATGCAGTAATATATGCCGGTATGGCATTCGCTTATTTCCAGTATGTTAATGCCGGGATTGACCAGGAAAAGAATATTAAAAAAGCAGAAGAGTACGCACAGAAGGCCTTCAACCTCGACCATGAATTAGCAAAGGCCCATTTTGTGATGGGATGTATTTACGCTTTATATGGTAACCTTAACAAAGCTATGGATTATGCAACCCGTGCTCTTGCAGGTAAACCGGAAGATCCTGAAATAATGATCTGGGTGGCTTTAGGATACAGTATTTTTGGTAAGATTGAGGCAGGTAAGTCGTTAATAAGCAGATGTGTTAAAATAGATCCTCTCAATCCATTGAATGATTCGGTTATTGGAAGAAATCATTTTTATGACGGTAAATTCGATCTTGCACTTAATCCGCTTCTCGCAGCATATAATTTAACGCCTGAAAACGGGATGAATCAGTTCTGGAAATCCCTGATTCTCCTTTATAATAATCGTGCCGATGAAGCTTATGAATTCATCTGCGAATCTGTTAAAGAGCCGGACAGGGATACATGGACCCAGCTGACAATGTTCCTTAAGTACGTAATAAAAGGAGAAAAAGATAAATTGACTTCTTTGCTGACTCCTGATTTTGTTAAAACACATGGATCAAATCCACAAAACGCATATAATATAGCGGCCTTTTTTTCCTGGTTCGATGAAAAGGAAAAATCCCTGGAATGGCTTGAAAATGCAGTGAAGCATGGATTTATAAATTATCCCTTCCTCAATGAATATGATCCCTTCCTTGAAAACATCCGTGGGGAGGAGCGTTTTAAAACACTCATGAAAAAGGTGAAACACGAATGGGAAAGCTATGAGATTTAGTAAAGGTTGATCATATGAAAATATTACTGATAAAACCGCCACTGAATCCTAATCTTTTAACAGTTTCTTTATATGAACCATTAGAGTTAGAATATCTGGCTGCTTCAGTGAAGGATTCAAACGTCAGGATACTGGATATGAGAATTGATAAGAACCTTCACCGTGAATTATTGAATTTTAAACCCGACCTGATAGGCATAACCGCTTATACCTGCGATTATAATATAGTTGTACAGATCCTGAAAGAGATCAGGGAATTTGACAGGTCAATAAGAACGGTTGTCGGAGGATCCCATGCTACTTTTTCACCGGATGATTTTGTGCTTCCTTATGTTGATGCCCTGTTCCTGGGGTATGCTGATTCTACTTTCCCTCAATATGTCAATACCCTGGATAATCCGGAACAGTTAAAGGATATTCCTAATATTGTATTAATTGATAAAAATGGAGTTTTCTTTACAAAAAAAGAGACGTCAGTGCCTGATCTCAATAGTCTGCCCCTGCCTGACCGCAGTCTGACTGAAAAGTATCAGAAGAGTTACCATGATCCTATCAGAAACAAACTCGCACTTATAATGACCAGCAGAGGATGTCCGTTTCGTTGTAATTTTTGTTCCTGCTGGAAGCTGATGAATGGCAAATGTGCCACAAGAACACCTGAATCAATAATAGATGAGCTAAAGAGTTTGCCTGAGAAGACTAAAGTTGTTTATTTTTCGGATGATAACACTTTTATTGACATAGAAAGGATGTGGAGGTTGAGTGAGTTAATAAAAAAGAATAATATTAAGAAGAAATTGCAGATGTATGCCAGGGCAGATACGATTGTCAAAAATAAGGCTTTGTTTAAGGACCTGGCAGGAGCCGGCCTTCAATTCATTTCAATCGGTTTAGAATCCTTTCGGGATAAAGATCTGGATTACTATAATAAAAAAACCTCTGTAGCAATAAATAATGAGGCTATTCATATATTGAAAGAACTGAATATTTACATTATTGCACTTTTTATTGTCAGACCGGAATATAGTGTGGAGGATTTCAATCAATTAACTGAATATATTTACGAGAATAATCTTTTTAGACCGGCATTCCCTGTCTTAACACCCCTGCCCGGTACTGAATTATACAAAGAGACATTTAAGAAATTTGAAACAACAAATTTTGACTTTTTTGATTGCGCTCATTCAATTCTTCCAACCAGGCTGGAACCTAAAGAGTTTTACCGGCAGTTAACGAACCTGTATTTCAAAAGCTTCTCAATCTGGCGTTATGTTAAGCACAGGTTTAACAGACTCTTTTCATTAAATAAGGAAAAGTATTTTACGGATAATACTGATGGACTCTCACTTATGAAATTACTTTTAGT
>CAZDOM010000041.1:0-22408 GCA_964507015.1 uncultured Rikenellaceae bacterium
TCGATGGAAGGAAGAGATGAGTCCTGCAGATGACTGGGGTGCCCCTGAACATCTGCAAAACCTGAAGAGGAAAGAATCATACTGGCATGATTTTCCTGATATTGAGCATCATTACGGAACAACAAACGTGCTGGCCATTGACATAAACGGCGATATTGCAGGCTGCACAACCACCAGCGGGCTAAGTTTTAAGCTTAATGGTCGTGTTGGAGACTCACCGATTATAGGCGCAGGTTTGTACGTGGATAACGAAGTTGGTGCTGCCGGAGCTACGGGCCGAGGAGAAGATGTTATAAAATCGTGTGCATCATATTATATCGTATTAAAAATGAAAGAGGGACGATCTCCTCAACAGGCCTGCGAAGATGCACTCCAAATGATCGTAGAAAGATATAAAAAGGTAAATCCTGACTTCTATCCCAGTGAGAAATTTGTAGCTATAAACAGATACGGGGAAACGGGCTGTGCAACCATGAGGGGAAACAGGAGCCCTCAAATGTCGGTAATGACCGATAAAGGCTACTCAAAATATGATGGTATAATTGCTTTCACGGATAAATGAAAACGGTACCCGGTTCACGGTAAATTGAAATTGCTTACTGGATGCACCTTGAATCCTGTACTGTTTATTTAACTTTTATACTCTTTTTATATAATTCCTGCCAGTTCTCTGTTTCAGAAATTGATTTCGATTTGTCCGATGGTTTCCTTTCCATCTTTTTTATAACCAGCGTTTTATTTCGAACTCCGTCACCCTTGCCGTGATCCACAAAATCTACCCATGCAATAAACCTGTTTATCTTATGGGGCATAATCTCAGGTGTTCTGATAAACCCGACATCTTCAGTCTTCAAGGTATAATTATCATGGTACTGCTCCCATACGTCCACATAATAGACCCAGGGGCCAAGATGAGAGAATACAACAAAACCATACTTATCAGTAAAACCTTCGGTTTCAAGATTAGTTTCGTCCTCCCAGTCAACAAGTGTGGCATACAATCTCACACTTGCATCCTCAACTGAATATTCATCATACCATTCAACAACCTCTATCTCCAGGAGAGTAGGTATCATAACATCAATAATAATTGATGTCTCATCAGAAAGGCCCGATCGCGACCAGGCAGTCAGAACAACCTCAAATGTACCTGTGGCGGTATAGTAATGTACCGGTTCCGCTTCTTTTGAAACATAACCATCACCAAAATCCCATTCAAACCTGTTTGCATTGTGTGAATCGTTTGTAAATACGACATCCTGACCGACTTCCGGCTCAACAGTATCTGTGAAGAAATGTGCTTCCGGTGTTTTCTCACATGAAAAAAGGATAAAGGGCAGAATCAGAGAAAAATAGAATATCTTTTTTATCTGCAAATTCTTTTTTATAGAAGTAGTTAATTTCATAATCATAAGTATTAGTATTCATTAAAATCAAGTCAAAATGTGTGCCATAATTTTTAGCACTTCTCTTTCAAAATATTATTTATCTTTGCACTCCTATAAAAAGAGGCTTCAGAATGATAAAAATAACATTTCCTGACGGATCGGCAAAGGAATTTAAAAAAGGGATAACTGGTCTCGAGATTGCCGAACAGATTAGTCCAAGACTTGCTGCGGAAGTATATTCTGCTACAGTAAATGGAGAGATATATGATCTTACCCGTCAGATTAACAGCGATGCCACCCTGAAGCTTCATAAATGGGAAGATGAAGAGGCAAAACATGCATTCTGGCACTCATCGGCTCACCTGATGGCAGGAGCACTGGAAGCCCTATATCCGGGAATAAAGTTTGGTATCGGCCCGTCGATAGAAATGGGATTCTATTATGATGTGGACCCTGGTAATGACAGGATCATCTCAGACATCGATCTGAAGACTATAGAGGATAAAATGAAGGAGATGGCTTCTGAAAATCTTGTTTTCAAAAGAACAGAGGTAAGCAAAAAAGAGGCACTTGATCTTTTCACAAAAAAGGGAGATGAATATAAAATTGAACTGATTAATGAACTTGAGGATGGTACTATCTCTCTGTATACCCATGGTAATTTTACTGATCTATGCCGCGGCCCGCACCTGCCATCGACAGAACCAATAAAAGCTATCAGACTTACAAGTGTAGCAGGAGCATATTGGAGAGGTGATGAAAAACGCCGGATGCTAACAAGAATTTACGGGATAACATTCCCAAAGCAGAAAATGCTGGATGAATACCTGGTGTTCCTGGATGAAGCAAAGAAACGCGATCACAGACGCATCGGAAAAGAACAGGAACTATTTGCTTTCTCTCCAAAAGTAGGGATGGGACTCCCGCTATGGCTTCCCAAAGGATCAGATATCAGGCAGAACCTGATAAACTTTCTTACCACGGTACTGAGGAAAAGGGGATATAAGATGGTTACTACTCCACACATTGGTAATGTGGATCTTTACAAAACATCAGGGCATTTTGAAAAGTACAGGACAAGTTCTTTTCAACCCATTTCAACACCACAGGAAGGTGAGCAGTTCATGCTGAAACCGATGAACTGTCCTCATCACTGTGAAATATATAATGCAACCCCACATTCATATAAAGAGCTGCCATTCAGGATGGCAGAATTTGGTACTGTTTACAGGTACGAACAGAGCGGTGAGCTTCACGGACTTACACGAGTAAGGAGCTTCACACAGGATGATGCTCATCACTTCTGCAGGCCCGATCAGCTCAGGGAAGAATTCAAAAGAATTATCGATCTTGTTCTTTATGTTTTTAAAGTTCTGAATTTCAATGATTTCACTGCCCAGATATCATTAAGGGATCCTGATGACAAGGAGAAATATATTGGTTCTGATGAAAACTGGGAAAAAGCCGAACAGGATATAATTGCTGCTGCATCTGAAAAAAATCTTAAAACAACAGTTGTAAAAGGTGAAGCTGCTTTTTACGGTCCCAAGCTCGATTTCATGGTAAAAGATGCTATAGGCAGGAGCTGGCAGCTGGGTACAATCCAGGTTGATTACAACCTCCCGGAGAGATTTGATCTGACATATACCGGCAGTGATAACCAGAAGCACAGGCCGGTAATGATACACAGAGCTATATTCGGGTCACTTGAAAGATTCGTTGCAGTCCTGATTGAAAATAGTGCTGGTAAATTTCCACTCTGGCTTGCACCCGAAAAAGCAGTCATTTTGCCAATCAGTGAAAAATACAATGATTATGCATCAAATATTTTGGAAATCCTAAATAATTCCGATATTTGCACACTGATTGACGACAGGAGTGAAAAGATAGGTAAAAAGATCAGGGATAATGAATTAAAGAGGATTCCCTACCTTCTGATAATAGGCGAGAAAGAGGTTGAGAACGGAAATATTTCCGTCAGGAAACAGGGTGAAGGTGATCAGGGAAGTATGAATATTGAAGAATTTGTGAATCTGATTCATTCTGAAATTATAAAAGAGATATCATAATTAGGGAAAAAATAACATTAGTTTAAACAAAATAAGGAGGAACAAGTTATAAGCGTACCATTCAGAAGAAGTTATGGCAGGGCCATTCAGCCGGCTCACAAAATAAACAACAGGATTACTGCTAAAGTAGTCAGGGTTGTGGGTGAAAATATCGACGCAGATGTCATGAATATCCAGGATGCTATCAGACTGGCAGATTCAATGGAACTCGATCTTGTTGAAATCTCACCAAATGCGGATCCACCTGTCTGTAAAATCATTGATTACCAGAAATTTCTCTATCAGCAGAAGAAAAAGCAGAAAGAGATAAAGGCCAAAGCAGCAAAGATAGTTGTGAAGGAGATAAGGTTTGGACCAAATACTGATGACCACGATTATAACTTCAAACTTCGACATGCAATAAAATTCCTCGAAGACGGGGCTAAAGTAAGAGCATATGTATTCTTCAAAGGACGTTCAATACTATTTAAGGAAAAGGGAGAATTACTGCTACTTAGGTTTGCTAACGACCTGGAGGAATATGGGAAGGTTGAACAACTTCCGAGGCTTGAAGGGAAACGTATGATAATCTCCTTCTCACCAAAAAAGAAAAAGTAATTGATAAATTTTAATAGACGGAAATGCCAAAGATGAAAACAAATCCCGGTGCAAAAAAAAGGTTTTCACTCACCGGAACAGGGAAAATCAAGCGTAAACATGCATACAAAAGTCATATCCTGACCAAGAAAGCAACAAAACGCAAACGTAACCTTGGCTATTTTGGACAGGTTGACAAAGCAGATAAGAAAAATGTAAAACTTCTGCTTGCCAGTAAATAAATGTTAACGCATTGATAAACAAGTAAATTAGTATTAACAGATTGTTCAGCAAACAAGTGTTCGCAAGCTGGCGAAACGCTGACATTCAAAAGTAACGAATTATGCCAAGATCAGTAAATGCAGTCGCATCAAGAGCCAGAAGAAAAAAGGTTCTTAAACAAACAAAAGGAAACTACCTCTCAAGAAAAAATGTATTCACAGTTGCAAAAAACACCCTCGATAAAGGACTGGGTTATGCATATCGTGACAGGAAGAAGAAGAAAGGACAATTCAGGTCGCTCTGGATACAGAGAATAAATGCAGGAGTACGTCAGTATGATATGAGTTACTCTGAATTTATCGGGAAACTTGATAAAAAAGGTATCGCATTAAACAGAAAAACACTTGCCGACCTGGCAATGCACCACCCTGACGCTTTCAAAGCTGTAGTGGAAAAGGTGAAATAAAATAAAAGAGGCTACCAACAGCCTCTTTCTTTTATCTTACTTTCATCAACAATCGACTAAACCTTATTTTCTTAAGGCCCGAGGCCTCCTTATCGATAGAAAGCCATATAAATTTGGGTTTCCCAATTATATGATCCTCCGGTACAAATCCCCAATATCTTGAGTCTGCCGAATTATGGCGATTATCACCCATCATAAAATAATAATCCATCATGAAAGTATAACTTTTTGCCACTTCTCCATTAATATATATTGTACTGTCATCAACCATCAGGTCATTATCCTCATATACATCTATTATCCTTTCATAATAAGGAAGAGTTGACATATTAAGTTCAACAGTAGTGCCTTTGGATGGTATCCACAGGGGGCCAAAATAATCTACATTCCACTTAAGTCCAGGAGTATGAGGAAATATAAGCGCATTTTTTTCTCCCTCTTCATCATACAATGGAGTTACATCTTTTACATTAACAAATTTTGAAATTGCATCAGCATTCTTTTTAGTCAGAGGCAAGACATATACAGATGAAGAAAACATCATCTGGTCTGATTTTGAAATTTTCAGACGTTCAAATGCTTTTGGGTTTATAGTTGTACCGTTAGTCACTATCCCATAGGTAGTTTGCATGGTCTCATTTTCAGGCGCTCTCTCTCCGTTGACATAAAGTATACCTGAGATTACTTTTATACTATCACCGGGTAATCCCACACATCTTTTTACATAGTTATCGCGCCTGTCAACAGGCCGGTAGATAATCTCATTCCTTCTCCATACCTCCTGCCGTGCTGCCGGTAAATAATAGCTCAGGCGATTATGATCCATTGAAACATAATTGTCCCGTGCCTGCATTTCCCGGGCGGTCCTCCTTACTATTTCATAATAGGAAGTTTCCGTTTCCTCCAAAACAACCGTGTCACCCGCCGGAAAATTGAAAACTATCGGATCATATCTTTTAACCTTACCACACCCAACCAGACGTTTATATGGCCAGATGACGAGGTTTGACCATGATCTGGTTTTTAACAAAGGCATTGTATTCTGTGTGAAGGGAAAGGCGATTGGTGTATTTGGCATCCTTGGTCCATATGCCAGCTTGCTGACAAAAAGATGGTCTCCTACCAGCAATGATTTTTCCATTGAAGGTGTTGGAATACGGTAATTCTGAAACAGGAAAATATTTATAAGTGTAACTGCAATAACAGCAAATATAAGGGCATCGAGCCACTCAATAAATGAGCTGTTATTACCATCCCTCCTTTTCCAGAATGTCCAGTTTACCTTCTCTGAAATGTAAAGGTCAAATATCAGGGCAAGACCAATGATAAGCCAGTAATTGCCAATCCATATTACAACAAGGGTGTAAATAATAGCTGCAATTGCGAACCTTATATATTTCTTCGGGATATTGGCGATCATAATTATTTTTTTATGAAGCGGTAAAAGTATAAAAATTAATCATAATCCAAGTATATCATCCATGGTGAATACTCCTTTTCGTTTGTAAATGAACTCAGCGGCATGTACAGCTCCCAGAGCTAATCCTTTTCTGTTCTTTGCTTCATGCATAAGTGTAATGGAGTCAATTTCCGAATCCCATGTAACAATATGTGTGCCCGGGATATTCCCTTCACGTACTGATCTTATAGGAACTAAATCAGTTGATCTCTCCTCTTCAGCACACCAACCTCTGTAATCCGGATGCTGTTCCTCTATCCCTTTTGCCAGAGTTATGGCTGTCCCGCTTGGAGTATGATGTTTCTCTTCTATTTTTACATTGTAGTTCTTATAATGTGCCATCTGCCTTGCAAGCTCAGCATTCAACCTGAAAAGAAGGTTAACTCCTAAACTGAAATTAGTGGAGTGGATGAAAGAGGTATCATTTATTTTACATAATTCCACAGCCTTGCTATAATTATCGAGCCAGCCTGTAGTACCTGAAACAACAGGTATCTTAAAACCGAGGCATATTGAAATATTCTGATATGCAGTATCGGGAGTAGAGAACTCTATGGCTGCATCAACTCCTTCCAGGTTTTCTGAACAGAGATCAGAAGTATTGTCTTTGTCAACTATAAGCATAATCTTATGTCCCCGTGCAAGGGCCGCATCTTCTACCTCATGGCCCATTCTGCCATATCCTATTAATACTATGTTCATCTTCGTGATTTTCTGCTAATTTATCTTTTTTAACGTATGAGGCACCCTGATATTTCAATAAAATTCTTAACATTAAGTTAATTTGTATAAATACAAGTTACATCTTTGTGTACCTTAGTGTGCACTTTGAGCGACTTTGTGGTAAAAAAGTATTTAACCACAAAGAGACACAAAGGAAAACGCAAAGGAACACAAAGGGAAAAACATCTGACAAATATTTTTATATCTCTCTTGGCAATAATAACTCAAATGAAAAGATTCTCTATAATAATATCACTTATAACCATGGTTATTACTTCATATGGTATACAGGATAAAGCCGATCTGGTAATTATCAACGGGAAGGTTATTACGATAGACAATGAAAATCCTTCAGCAGAAGCAATTGCTGTAAAAGGTGAAATGATTGTTGCAGTCGGTAAAACAGCTAGTATAAAAAACTGGATTGAAGAGGGAAAGACTGAAGTAATAGAAGCAGCCGGAAGGCTTGTGATACCAGGTTTTAATGATGCACATGTTCACTTTGGGCCGCTTGATCCTGACTTCATCGATTTGCGTTATACAACTGATCCTTCAATAATTACAGAAAAAGTAAAGGCACAGGTTTCTAAATCAAAACGCGGGCAATTGATACAGGGAGGAAACTGGGATCACGAAATGTTCACTGATAAAAAATGGCCCGCCAAAGAGTTAATTGATAAAGTATCCCCGGAAAATCCGGTGCTTCTCAGTCGTGCAGACGGACATTCTGTTCTTGTAAACAGTTATATTCTTGAAAGATCAGGAATCACAAAAAACACTCCCGATCCCTTCGGCGGTGAAATTCAGAAAGATCCCATAACAGGGGAACCAACAGGAATACTTAAAGAGACGGCTCAGAACCTTATAAAAACAGGTGAGGTTAATATTGCAAGATCGGCTGAAGAGGATTCAATAAAAAGGTGGCAGGGTTATCTGATGGCAATGAAAGAGGTCCGTGAGCTTGGTATTACAAGCTTACAGAATGCAGGTAATGCTGATTTTAGCGCATATGAAAAGTTACAGAAAGAGGGTCAGCTAACCTGCAGGATAGATATTGGGGAACCTCTCTCAGGTGATGAAACAGTACTTTTAAAATACAGGGAAATTGAAAAAAGATACCCCAAAAATGGAAACTGGATCCGGTTTGGATATCTTAAAGGATTTTCTGACGGATCATTGGGTTCAGGTACAGCGCTAATGTCTGAGCCATATGATGATAATCCCTCTTCAACAGGATTGGCAATGTGGCCTTATGAAAAGCTTGAAAAAATGGTTGTAACAGCTGATAAATTAGGATTTCAGATAGGGATACATGCTATTGGAGATAAAGCAAATAACTGGGTACTGAACATGTATGAGAAAGCTGCTGAAATAAATGGGAAACGTGACAGCCGGCACCGTATCGAACACAGTCAGACTCTTCAGCAATCAGACATACCCAGATTTAACCAGCTTGGTGTCATCCCGTCAATGCAACCGACACATTGTATCTCCGATAAAAGATTCTGCGAAAAGAGGATAGGGACAGAACGATCAAAAGGTGCATATGCATGGAGAAGCCTTGTTGATGCTGGATCAATGCTGGCTTTTGGAACAGACTATCAGGTCGAACCACTTAACCCGATGGAAGGTTTGTATGCTGCTGTAACCAGAAAAGACCGTCTCGGAGAGAATGGTGATGGCTGGTTTCCTGAACAAAAGCTGACAATGGAAGAGGCAATAAAATTTTATACACTTGGCCCGGCATATGTGCAGTTCATGGAAGATAGAAAAGGAAGGATCAAAAAAGGCTATCTTGCTGATATTGTGATTGTAGACAAAGATCTTCTTACTATTCCTGAATCGGAGATTATGAAAACTAAGGTGGATTACACGATAGTGGGGGGAAATGTGGTTTACAAGTCAGGTAAGTGAGGTCAGCAGCCTCATTGCTTCTTCCCTGCTTTCTCCACAAAACTCCGCTTCAGGTTTGAAATCAATACAAACCTTGGGTCGTGAAGGATGACCATAAAGAGCACACCTGTAATCATCAAGTAGATGAATACACCTGACTCCTGCCGGTTTGCCGTCAGGCATCCCCGGAATAGGAGAAGATATCGACAGAGAAATACAGCAGGCTCCACAGTTTGGACGGCATTCCATTTTTGAAGATAAAAGATAAAAGTAAAAAGATAAAAGTAAAAAGATAAAAGTAAAAAGATAAAAGTAAAAGGGAACTTCCATATTTTACCACGGAGAGCACGGATTTTCACGGAGTTACAAAGTAAAAATTCCGTGTTAATCAGTGAAATCAGTGGTTATTTTTTGTATCCTTCTTCCTTTTGCTTTCGGTCTTGCCCAAAGCTTAAGCAAAGGTGGAAACGCTGAATACTGAACACTGTACCGTTGTATTGTTGTATCGTTGTATCGTTGTATCGTTGTACCGTTGTACCCTATTTATTACCTTTACAAAAACAATTCATATGAGAATTGAAATTTTAACCGTCTGTCCGGAGCTGCTTGAAAGTCCTCTGAATCATTCCATTGTAAGAAGAGCAAGGGATAATGATCTCGTTCAGATCAATGTTATTAACCTTCGTGACTTTACAAAAGATAAATACAAGAGTGTTGATGATTATGCTTTTGGTGGAGGAGCAGGAATGGTGATGATGATTGAACCTGTTTATAAGGCTATCGAGAAGCTGAAGAGTGAAAGGGATTATGACGAGATAATCTACACATCACCTGACGGGGAAATATTTTCCCAGAAAACTGCCAACAGTCTCTCGCTGCTTAACAATATAATAATACTTGCCGGACATTATAAAGGTATAGACCAGCGTATCAGAGATCATTTGATTACCAGGGAAATATCAATTGGTGATTTTGTGCTTTCCGGGGGTGAATTACCTGCAGCAATTATTACAGATGCTATTATCAGGCTGCTTCCGGGAGCAATTTCTGATGAACAATCAGCCCTTTCCGATTCCTTTCAGGATAATCTGCTTGCCCCGCCTGTATACACCCGTCCTGCCGATTTTAAGGGATGGAAAGTACCTGATATTCTTCTTTCAGGTCATTCAGCTGAGATAGAGAAATGGAGGCATAACAAGTCAGAGGAGAGGACGCGTCAAATGAGACCTGACCTGCATAAGTAATTAAGTCATGCAGGTTGTAAAGGTTATCTATATCAATGTAAATCTTTAAAAACTGCAAGACCGCAAGACTGCAAGACTAATTTTTGGAAATGACGAAAACCTTTATTAAAATTGTGGCTAATATTATTGAATCCATAACTAATTAACAATCAACATAATGAAGACGCAGGATTATATTGATCGGGAGGATAATTATGGTGCACATAACTACCATCCCCTTCCCGTTGTTCTTGAAAGAGGTAAAGGTCCTTTTGTATGGGATGTTGAAGGAAAGAGATATTTTGATTTCCTGTCGGCATATTCGGCAGTAAATCAGGGTCATTGTCATCCCAGGATAATCAATGCTCTCACTATACAGGCACAAAGGCTTACTCTTACATCAAGGGCATTTTATAATGCTGTGCTGGGTGAGTATGAGGAGTATATTACAAAATACTTTGGATACGACAAGGTACTTCCTATGAATTCAGGAGCAGAAGCTGATGAAACAGCATTGAAACTTTGCCGCAAGTGGGCTTACAAGAAGAAAGGTATAAAACCTGATAATGCAAAGATCATCTGTTGTGAAGGTAATTTCCACGGACGTACAATAACAATAGTATCCATGTCGACCGACCCTGATGCAAGGAATGATTACGGACCTTTTACACCGGGTTTTATTATAATTCCCTACAATGATATCAATGCACTGGAAAAGGCCCTGCAGGATCCTGATATTGCCGGATTTCTTGTAGAACCTATTCAGGGTGAGGCTGGCGTTTTTGTGCCCGACGAAGGTTACCTGAAAAAATCATATGCCCTGTGCAAAAAACACAATGTCCTCTTCATTGCTGACGAGGTACAAACAGGCCTGGCACGAACCGGTAAACTGCTGGCATGCGAACATGAAGATGTAAGACCTGACATACTTATCCTGGGTAAAGCCCTTTCCGGAGGTGTAATGCCAATCTCTGCTGTTCTTGCCGATAATGATATTATGCTTACAATAAAACCCGGAGAACATGGTTCCACTTTTGGAGGTAATCCATTAGCCTGCAAGGTTGCAATAGAGGCTCTTGAGGTAATAAAAGACGAAAAACTTGCGGAAAATGCTGATCGACTTGGCAAAATATTCCGTGATGAATTTAAAATCATTAATTCGGATATGATAGAGTTAGTACGTGGAAAAGGCCTTCTGAATGCAGTAGTTATAAAACCAAAAGGAGGAAAAACAGCCTGGGATGTATGCCTTACAATGAAAGATAAGGGCGTAATAGCAAAACCGACACATGAGCATATTATCCGCTTTGCCCCTTCCCTTGTGATTTCAGAACAACAGCTTAGAGAGGCAATAGGACTTATTAAAGAAGCGTTTAAATTATTTGAGTAGAAATCAGCAACATGAAAAAGACTCTACTTTGGATCCTGGCATTCATCATTACGATAGCTGCTGCATATTACCAGAGGAAAACGGGTCCTACTTACCCGAAACAAATTGATGTCAAATTAAATAATTCAATTTATAAACTTAAACTGGTAAGAAGCCTGGACATTAATGAGAGACCTGAAGTAAAGTTGAATATCGACGATCCTGAGATAGAAGCAGTACTCTATTATAAAAGGTTTAAAACAATTGATAAATATCAGAGCTCCAGGTTCTCTTACAAAGTCTATCCGGTAAATTCATTCCTTGTTAGCAGAATTTTTGGGATCCATGAGGAAAAGGGTTTATTTGCTGATGTACCAGTCCAGCCTCCGGCCGGGAAACTACAATATTTTATTGAACTGACGGATAAAACAGGAACACGATTATATTTTAAGGATAATCCAGTGGTCATAAGGTTTAAAGACAGTGTGCCATGGTATGTGCTCCTGCCCCATGTATTACTGATGTTCACTGCTATGCTCTTTTCAACATTAACCGGTCTGATGAGTATTTCCAATGTTCCGGAATACAAGAAATTCGGCATGTGGACATTGATATTATTAGTTGCCGGAGGGATAATTATGGGACCAATAGTCCAGGTAATAGCTTTTGGAGATTTCTGGACAGGAGTGCCATTTGGATGGGATCTTACAGATAATAAGACACTTATTGCTTTAATATTCTGGATATTGGCAGTGATCCTTAACAGAAAACAAAACAGACCATATTATATGGCTCTTGCGGCACTTATCCTGCTGCTAATATTCTCAATACCACACAGTCTGTTTGGTTCTGAACTGGATTACAGTACCGGTGAGGTTGGACAAGGTATAATTTTTACATTTTTCTTACTGAGGAGAAAAAAATCTTAAATTAAGTGCATCATTATAAAAATACCCACGTCTTTTGTTCAGAAACTGATAGGAAAGAAGAAAAGTGGGTGCAGCAACTAATATCAAACCTAGTCTTTATATAAAGATGGCAAAAGTAGAAGCGGCATTCAGAAACCTGCACCAGGATCTTCTTGACGGATGCAAGGTAGGCGACCAGAAAGCACAGTTTCAGATTTACAAGTTATACTATAAAGCGATGTATAACACGAGCCTGAGGATAGTGAATGACACAATGGAAGCCGAAGATATTATGCAGGAATCTTTCCTGTCAGCCTTTGAAAAGATTGAAACTTACTCTGGAACTGTGAGTTTCGGTGCCTGGCTCAAAAAAATAGTAATAAACAGG
Organism: uncultured Rikenellaceae bacterium; assembly: GCA_964507015.1. Classification (GTDB taxonomy): domain Bacteria; phylum Bacteroidota; class Bacteroidia; order Bacteroidales; family VadinHA17; genus LD21. Next base: position 12,685 of record CAZDOM010000041.1, read on the forward strand.
TCACTCGATTCTCTGGGAAGAAGAAAAGCGGTCTTTGAAGATATTGAGTCACATGCTGGAATAAAAGATGAAAGCGATGATTATTATATCAGACATGAGGAGCTTGATGTTCAGGTTGAAGAAATCAAGGAGGCAATTGAAAAATTACCTGACGGCTACAGGGTCATCCTTTCACTCTACCTCCTGGAAGGTTATGATCATGATGAAATAGCTGAAATATTATCAATCTCAAGCAGTACATCCAGATCACAACTATCAAGAGCAAAGCAGAAACTCATCAGTGAATTAAAAATGAAAACTAACAAGGGATGAAAACGATTGAAGAAATAATCAGGAGCAACAGGGACTTTTTCGAGGAAAGAGAACCTTCCGAAGGTCACCTGGAGCGTTTTAACAGGAAACTCGAGGTAAGATTCGGGATATCCACTACTGTAAAACGTAGCATTGTCCCATACCTGCTTAAAGCTGCAGTTGTCACTCTGCTGGTAACACTTTCATCACTTTGGACCTGGGATCATTTTATCAGATCAGACAGGAATATGATGGCCCTTGGCGATGTATCACCACAGTACAGGGAAGTGGAAAACTACTACATGCATCAGGTAAATCTTATGGAGAATGAAATAAAAGCCGATAAATTTCTGAATAACAAAGAACAGAAAAATATGCTCACAAAAGAAATGGAAAATATGGATTCTGTTTATGTTCAGCTTCAGAAAGATCTCAAAGCCAATCCTGATGATGAAAGAATAATTAACGCAATGATTGAACATTATCAGACCAAACTTGAGGTCATGTCATTTATTGTCAACCAATTAAAAACTCTTAGGGATCAAAACTCAAATACTAATAATGATGAAAAAGTCACTATATAAACCAGGAATGATCCTTGTAACAGCATTCTTCCTGCTGTCATACGGTGTATCAGCACAGAATGAAGTTTCAAAGGAATATCATGAAGCGTATACAGCTCAGAAGGGGATGACTCTTGATCTGAATAACAAATACGGTAATATTGTCGTAAATACTTCAGAAAGCAACCAGGTAATAGTCGATATTAAGGTTACAGTAAAATACCCTAACAGGGAGAGAGCAGAAAAATATCTCAGCTATATCGATGTTAAATTCTCTGAAGGATCAGATGAAATTTCCGTAAAAACAGTAATCGATGATAGTTTTAAGTTTACAGGCTGGAGTGGTGAATCAAGAAAATTCACAATCGATTATAATGTAAAAATGCCGGAATGGTTGAATCTCACCCTCGCCAACAGGTATGGTAATACTGATCTGGATGATTTAAGCGGACTGGTAATACTGAATATTAAATACGGGAACCTCACAGCCTCAACATTATCAAGAGGTAATGAAAAACCCCTGAATTACCTTAACATTGCCTATGGTAAGGGTACAATAAAAGAAGCAGGTTGGCTGGATATGGAAATAAGATATTGCAGTAAGCTTAATATTGAAACCAGTCAGGCTTTGCTACTAGACAGTAAATACTCAAAATTATCTTTCGGAAAAACAAGTTCAATTGTTGGTGAATCCAAATATGATAACCTCAGAATTGGCAGCATCAATAACCTTATCCTGGAAACAGGGTATTCCGATAATAATGTAGAATTGCTGACTAAAAAGCTTAAGTTCGAAGCAAGCTACAGCGGGCTTACTGTTGACAAAGTACCGCCAGGTTTTGAATCAATAGAAATCGATACCCGTTATACTGGTGTAAATGTTGCTATTGATCAATCTGCTAGTTACAAACTGGACGGGAAAGTATCTTATGGAGGACTAAAATTTAACGAAGATAATTTTAAATATTCCAGGCGTATCGTTGAAAATAATAAAATAGAGACATCCGGAAATGTTGGTCCGGACAATTCACCTACTGCAAGGGTCTGGGTTGATTCTTCATACGGAACAATAAAGCTGGACTAATGGTAAAAATTAGGTAATTAGCCAGAGGCTGTCTTAAAAGTATTTAAAAAATATTTCTTTCCCTTAGTCTTAGTGCTCCTTAGTGTTTGCCTTTTAAAATATTATATTGAACCAATACTTTTGATAATTAAATATCTTACCTGTCATGATACATATAGAAAAACCCACAGAAGAAAAACTGGAAAAGCTTAATGTCAGATCATGGCCGGTCTGGGAAAAAGAGGTGTCTGAATTTCCCTGGTTTTATGATGAAAAAGAGATCTGTTACATTCTTGAAGGAGAAGTTATCGTCACACCTGACAACGGTACCCCGGTCAGTTTCGGCCAAGGTGACATGGTTATTTTCGATGAGGGACTCAGATGTACCTGGAAAATAAACAAGTCAATAAGGAAACATTATCAATTCGGATAAACAACAACCGGCGACAGGATTAAAAATCCAATTCTATTATTGTAATACCTGAGCCGCCCATGTCTACATGTTCATCACGGTAAGTTTTTACTATATCTACAGTATCGAGATAATCCCTGATAAGCTGCCTGAGAATTCCATTTCCCTTGCCGTGTAGTATCCTAAGGTTCCTGTGCTGTACCATCAGGGCATCATCAATAAGATCACGAACCCTGTTTAATGCTTCCTCTCCCCTTACTCCCCTGATATCTATCTCTGGTTTGAAATTAAGCTTCCGCTCAAATAATACAGGTTCTGCTTCAATGTTCATCTGTCTTGGCTTCAAACTCTTTTTCAACTCTCTCCTGCTTATCCTTTCAATCCTTTCCTGTGAAACCTGAAACCTGAAACTGCCTGATTCAACGAGAACCATCTTACCTTTTATTTCAATGACCTCCCCGGCAGCCAACGTATCAATCATCCTTACGGCATCTCCGGCTTTCAAAGGTTTCTCTTCAATAACCCGCTCAATTTCTGTGTCAGTTTTTTCCTCCGATTTAAGCCTCTTTGCTTTCTGGGCCATTGCGTTTATCTTCTTCTCAACTTCGGATTCCACTATCCCTGTTTCTTCAGAAATATTGTTTTTGAATTTCTCAAGCCCTTTACGGATATTCCTTGTCTTCTCTTTCTCAGCCTGCGATTCTTTTATCTCGCGTATAGTATTCTCTATCATACGATTTGATTCCTTAAGCAGGTTCCGTGCCTCATCTTTAGCTCTGGTAATTATCTCCTTCCTTACAGCTTTTACATCCGTCAGTTCTCTCTCATATTCCTCAATCAACTCCTCCAGTCGCTTCTCATGCTGCCTTATGTTCTGTCGTTTTGTTTCCCAATATCGTTTGTCTCGGGCAATATCTTTAAGATGTCGGTCATATTTAATGTTTTTCACTCCTGCCTTTCCTGAAGCTTCATTAAGTATCTCTTCAGGCAATCCAATTTTACGGGCTATTTCAAAAGCGAAAGAGCTACCAGGTTTACCAATATAAAGTTGGAACAGGGGCTGCATAAGATGGTTATCGAAGGCCATCGCTCCATTGATAATTCCATCTGTTGTTGAAGCAAAATGTTTAAGGTTAGTATAATGTGTGGTCAGTACACCAAATACTTTTTTCCTGTTAAGTTCTCCAAGGATTGCCTCAGCAATTGAACCCCCGAGCATCGGTTCCGTACCAGTACCGAATTCGTCAATCAGGATCAAACTTCGGTCTCCACTGTTCTTCAGGAAGAATTTCATATTGATGAGATGGGAGCTATATGTACTTAGGTCATTATCAATACTTTGCTCATCGCCTATATCGATAAGGATATCTTTGAATATCCCTGTCTCAGATCCCTCCGCAACAGGGATAGTTAATCCACACTGTACCATATACTGAAGTAAACCTACTGTCTTAAGACAAACAGACTTTCCTCCGGCATTAGGTCCCGATATGATAAGTATCCTGTTTTGCTGATCAAGCTGAATATCAAGCGGCACCACTTTTCTGCCGGGAAGTTTTTCGAATGTCCTCCACAACAGAGGATGTATGGCCCGTTTCCATATAATCATGGGATTCTCAGAAATGACCGGTATAATAGATTTATAATAATTGCCGAATAATGCTTTTGCCCTTAGAAAATCTATTTCACCGAGGAAATAGTTTGATGCCAGCAGATCATCAATATAGGGACGTATATTATCAGCGAACAGAATTAGTATTTTGACAATTTCCCTCTTTTCCTCATATTCAAGCTCGATGATATCATTATTGATACCGACGATCTCCTCCGGTTCAATAAATACTGTTTTCCCCGAAGATGACTGGTCATGAATAAGGCCTTTTATCCTTCTTTTATCATAAATACTAACAGGTATAACCCCTCTTCCATTACGTACCGAAACAACCGTATCAGCATCAATAATTCCTTCTGTTTGAGCCTGTTTCAAGATTGAGTTAAGACGTCTTGATGCCTGTGCCGCCTTTGATGCAATCTCCTGCCGTATCTCCTTTAATCTTGAAGAGGCATTATCTTTAATTGCTCCATGCCGGTCTATTATTCTGTCAATAGAGTCGAGGACATAAGGATATGTCTTTACAGAAGAACATATATTTTTGAGGACAGGATACTTTGCCTCATGCATGTTTTTAAAGAAGTTGAGAATAGACTTTATGGTTTCAAGAGATCTTTTCAGGTCAAAAAGCTCTCTCGCATCAGGAAAGGTTCCTTCTATTCTGATCTTTTCAAGACTATCAGAAAAGCTATAATAATTATCTGAAGGAAAATTTTCTTCAAAAATCAGAAGCTGCTGGAATTCATATGTTGCTGACAGTCTTCCCTTTACTGTATCAATATTATCATCAAAATGAATTGCATCAACCATCCCGACACCCATGGGACTGAGACATGATCCCTTTAAAAGCTCTCTTATCCGGTCAAAGCCAATTTTGGTCTCGAAGTTATCAGGGTAAATCATTGTTAAAGACAAAAGACAAAAGTAAAAAGAATAATTCAAGTAATGCCCCCTTTGAAGTCTAATATCACCGGTCAAATCCAAGGTATGAATTTAGCATTGATCCTTACGACTCCGGAGCGGGTCAAAATTCTTCAACACCCCCGGCGTTGCAATAGTAAAAAAGGAACTTACCATGGATGCAACCATGCTATCGGGATGGAATTGGATGCCTCTGGCATCAATTACTCCATTGTATGTATCAGATTCACTAATTATGAAAGGGGCTGTTGCAGATAGTGTACGAATAAAACAGGATAAATTATGCCTGCCCCGTAGGGGCGCAGATTCCAATATCCCCGGTCACAGAGGCTGTGTGAAAACTATTTTTTTGTAATGCTGCTGATTGTTGTGGTGTTTAACTCAGCTAATGCTGCTGAAGCTGTCGTGAAATTGATCTTGCTGCCGTATGCAGCTGCGCCTCCAAGGCTACAGTAGGCTCTTATATAATGTCTCCGGCTCAAGTCCGGTCAGGTTGCTTGTGAAATCTCCCGGGACAGCCGTGCCAAGGGATATTTTTGTTCCTGTGATCAGCGGACCTGCAGTAGTCCCATAGCAATGTCCGTGCTGTATGGCTCCCTCTCCTACATCAATTATTACCCCGGAAACATCAGCTGTTGTGGTTAAGATATTTGTTACCTCGCCCGTCTCGACAGCCATTTTTTTATCGGGCTCACAGGAGGGAACGGAGAGGGCTGCTGCAAGGATAAAAAATAAGATTAACTTATTGTTTTTCATTATAGTAGGCTAATCATCATCATTTTTCATCAGCAGAATCATCCAAATAGGATTAACAAAGTCAGTCCTTGAGGCATCGGACTGAATGGCCAACCCTCTTACTGTAGTTTTCCATAAAGCAATTTACCATATTGAACCACAGGTACCAGGCGTAACTATCGCCGTACGCTGTACTGCTCCAATAGCTGCCGCTGGAGGTGCTGCCACCTCGATATAGCAAACCACTTACATCAAGACCCCCGGCTTCATGAATCCGTAAGACAGAAGTCCATGCTTTATAAGTTCTATCCCACCCTCCATTACTATCGGCATTGGTCCACTCTGTTTTTGTTGGAATACGCCAACCCGCACCAAGGAGAATAGTGCAGGGGTCGTTATCTGCTGTCCAGTCGCTAGTCTCACTAATAGAACTTTGCCATGCTGCAGAAGGTGTAAGAGTGATTCCATCGTGTTTGTAGCCCTGCTTGCGGTTAAACTGCCAGTACCAGCCTGCTGCAGCTTCAGTAGTATCGGAGGATGAACTCGCCTGGTTATCAGCCCCCAGATTTTTGGTTATCCAGAGTTTATCTTCACCAGTCAGGTTAGTTACCACCGTTCCATATGTCACTGTTTTGGATACAGGGGCAACATCACCGGCTGTGTGTGTTACTATAAGTGCAGTGTTGAAGCTTAGCTGGTCACCATATACAGTGCCCACACTATTGGTTGCATAGGCCCTTACATAATAGGTTGTTATAGCTGACAGTTCAGTGAGGCTGCTGACAAAGCTGCCGGTACCACTTCCATCATCGGTATGGCTGTCACTTACAGTCGGGAACTGACTTGTGCTCCAGCAAACACCTCGTGCCGTAACTGTGGATCCTCCATCACTGGTTATATTTCCTCCACACGTGGCCGTTGTTTCCGTAATTGCAGAAACAGCAGAGGTAGTAAGGGTCGGTACTACAGCCACTGTAGTGAAGCTGATCTCATTCCCATAACCTGTTCCTGCACTATTTGTACCATAGGCTCTCAAATAATATAGAGTTCCCGGTTTCAGCCCGGTAATACTACTGGAATAGATACCTGTACCCGAGCCGTCATTAGTTTTGCTATTGGCTGTTGTCGGATATGGAGAAGTATTCCAGCAAACACCTCGTATAGTAACTACTGCTCCTCCATTGCTGGTGATGTTTCCTCCACTGGCAGCAGTTGTTGATGTAATTGCGGTAACATCCGTTGTAGTGAGAACAGGAAGCTCAACATTTGTAGTAAAGCTTCGCTCAGTTCCATAAGCTGTACCGGCACTGTTGGTCGCATATGCCCTCACATAATACAAGGTTCCCGGATTAAGCCCGGTAATATTACTGATAAAACTGCCACTGCCTGTACCATTATCAGTTTTATTGTTGGCTGTTGTCGGATTCTGGGAAGTATTCCAGCATACTCCACGGGCCGTAACAGGCGTTCCTCCGTCATTGGTTATCGTACCTCCGCTGCTGGCTGTTGTTGATGTAATCGAAGATATCGCCGTTGTTGTAATAGTAGGTAAAACAGCGCCTGCTATAAAAACAATATCTTCACCGTAAACTGTACCTGCTGGATTAGTGGCATATGCTCTCACATGATAAGCTGTACCACTGGTTAAACCAGTTATACTGCTCGTATATGAACCTCCTCCTGTGCCATTGATAGTTTTTGAATCAGTGGTAGTGGGATTAGCAGTGGTACTCCAGCAAACACCGCGTGATGTAACTGTGGCTTTACAATTCCCTGTTATATTTCCACCGGATGATGCTGTGGTTGAAGTTATGGCTGATATTTCGGTTGTGGTCACGGTTGGTAAAACTGTTCCTGTAGTAAAGGAGATATCTTCTCCATAAGCTGTCCCTGAAGAATTTGCTGCATAAGCACGCACATGGTATGTTGTACATGGTGTTAATCCTGTGATGCTGCTTATAAATGATCCAATACCTGCATCGTCAGTAGTTTTAAAATCTGCGATGGTTGGATTAGATGATATGCTCCAGCAAACACCGCGTGACGTAACAGATGCTCCGCCACTGGAGGTAATATCTCCCCCCGAAGATGCTGTGGTTGAAGTTATTGCAGAAATAGACATGGTAGTGACTGTCGGAATTGTTACACCTGAGGTAAAGGAAACATCTTCCCCATAGGCTGTACCGACAGAATTTGTTGCATAAGCTCTTACATGATATAAAGTACCTGGTGTTAAGCCTGTTATACTGCTGGTAAAAGATCCGGTGCCGTTACCGTCAATGGTCTTTGAATCGGCAACTGTTGGATTTGACGACGTGCTCCAGCATACACCGCGCGCTGTAACTGATGTGCCACCATCGGAAGTAACATCTCCCCCGGAATTTGCCGTAGCTGAGGTTATACTCGTTATTATCTTTGTCGTAACTGTTGGTATCACAGCGCCTGCTGTAAAAATAATATCTTCTCCATAAGCTGTACCCGAAGGATTAATGGCATAAGCTCTAACATGATAAACTGTACCGCTGGTTAAACCTGTAATACTGCTTGTATATGAACCTCCTCCTGTCCCGTCAGTAGTTCTTGAATCAGCGGTTGAGGGATTAACAGTTGTGCTCCAGCATACGCCGTGGGCTGTCACTGTAGACTCACAATCTCCGGTAATATTTCCACCGGAAGATGCTGTGGTTGATGTTATTGCAAAAATTGGGGTAGTGGACAGAGTTGGTAAGACTGTGCCAGTAGTAAAAGTAACATCCTCTCCATAAGCTGTTCCTGAATAGTTCGTTGCATAAGCCCGTACATGGTATGTAGTACATGGTGTTAAACCTGTAATACTGCTTACAAATGATCCTGTACCTGCATCGTCAGCAGTTTTAAAATCGGTAATGTCTGGATTCGATGATGTACTCCAACATATGCCACGGGCAGTAACAGATGCTCCACCATTTGAGATCACATTTCCCCCGGAGGTTGCAGTAGTTGAAGTTATTTCTGAAATTGAGGTTGTGGTAACAATCGGGACTGAAATACCTGTTGTAAACGGAATATCCGCGCCATAGGATGTGCCGACGGAGTTAGTTGCGTAAGCTCTTACATGATACGATGTACCTGGAGCTAATCCGGTTATACTGCTGGTAAATGAACCGATCCCTGAACCATCTGTAGTTTTTAAATTGTCAATGGTAGGGTTTGATGATGTACTCCAGCAAACACCTCGCGATAATACTGATGCACCACCATCACTGGTTACTTCGCCTCCGCTGACAGCTGAATTTGTTGTGACTGAAGTTACTGCGGACGTTGTTATTGTCGGAGATACAGGATCTTCGGGCTTTGTTGTGAAACTTAACTCATTACCATAGGCAGTGCCACCGCTGTTGATTGCATAAGCCCTGACATAATATCTTGTATTTACTTCTAAACCTGTTATGCTGCTGCCAAAACTGCCTGAACCTTCTCCATCCATCGTTTTGTTGTTTGTTGTTGTTGGATTAGCAGCTGAGTTCCAGCAGACACCTCTGGCCGTAACAGGAGTCCCTCCCTCGCTGGTTATATTACCTCCGCTTGCAGCACTGGTTTTGGTTATACCTGTAATTTCTGTTGTAGTTAATTCAGCCAGAGATGCAGATGCTGTAGTAAAATCAATTTCACTCCCGTAAACAACATTTTTCCCCTTGCTGCAGTAGGCTCTTACATAATATTTCATTTCAGGCTGAAGTCCTGTCAGACTGCTTGTAAAATCGCCTGTTATGGCTGTACCCAGTGTTGTCTTTACACCTGAGATCAGGGGACCTGCAGTAGTTCCATAGCAATGTCCATGCTGTGTGGCTCCCTCTCCTACATCAATTATTACCCCGGAAACATCAGCTGTTGTGGTTAAGATATTTGTTACCTCGCCCGTCTCAACAGCCATTTTTTTATCGGGCTCGCAGGAAGGAACAGACAGGGCTCCTGCAATAATAAAGAATAGGGTCAGCCTGGTGGTTTTCACTGTTAAAAAAATAACAAAAACTTGTACTAAATATACTAATTTATTGCCTGATTAACAAGTTTCTCAAGTTGTTCAGCAGTATCCGGAAGCGCAGTGATCTCTTTTGTCTTTGCATCAAGAAGAACCATTACCGGAA
>CAZDOM010000042.1:0-22366 GCA_964507015.1 uncultured Rikenellaceae bacterium
ATGGAATACGAATGGTATTTATTCCGGAAGCTTTCACTGAATCAATAAGTTGTTGTGTTGTTAAAGGATTTCCCCAGGCAGTCTCGCCACCTGTCGCTTCCAGTGAGTTACCCAGATTCCATCCTGCAACCATCTTTAAGGCAAGAGTTTTTGCATCGCTGTTCATTCCAGCAGGTTCCGGAGCTATTCTGTTGCTGTAGTCAGGGTAAAAAGTACTTTGCACAACAGCAACATATATTGTATCAATCCCATCCATAATGAACATAAGGTTTGCATTACGCTCACTGCCGGCAGGATTTGATGAAGCTGTTACAGTTACCGGGACATATGATAAAACAGAAGTATTGACTGAGACACTGCACCAATCCTGATCAGAAGTGACGACCCATCTGCTTCCGTTCATATTTACCTGGACGGTTGCATGTCCTCCACCACCGGTAAATGTCAACGTATTGGGAGTAACATTGAAAATAATATCCTGATCTTCCGTATTCTTTTTACAAGAGGAAAAGAGAACAATGGCTATTGTTGTAACAATAAATATTTTTCTCATATTCCGTTTAAAATGATTTATTATATATCCCCGCACTGATCTGACCTGTTAATTATGTTAATTTCTATTTTATTATTTCAGAAGGTATTTTTTCTTCATATATCTTACCGTCTTTAACAGATACATAATAGCTGTTATGATCAGGATTGAGCGAAACTGATTTTACCATTTTCCCATCGATAAAAAGAAGACCTGCACCATCGTCACATGCATAACCTGGTTTAAGTTTGCCTTCAAGGATTGCCTGGTCATCGGCCGCAGGATTTCCTGTTTTACTCTGGCATGAAATTATTTCACCAGCACAGAAGATTATTAAAAATAATATTAATATCTTTCTCATAAGTCATATTATTTATTGATTCTGAAATAAGAATTATCATCAAAATACGGAAAAATATTTTCCCATACCGGTTATTTACACGATTATCTCATATTCTCATTATATTTAAAAGAAAAAATATGAAAACATCACGCCGATCATTTATCCGTAAAGCTGCCGTGGGTGCAGCAGCTGCAGGACTGGGTTTTTCATGTTCAGGAGGTCAGGTGACAGGTGAACAGGAATTATCAGGTACACCAAAAAAGATCTACAGGAACAGGATAGGTGTTTCAACCTATTCTTTCTGGCAGTTTAACGGACCAAAAGAAAGCTCCCCAATCGTGGATTGCATAGAGAAAGCAGCCGCCATGGATTTCGACGGAATTGAGTTCCTGCTGATGCAGATGCAATCGGAAGAGAATAGCTATCTTCAGAAATTAAAACGCCAGGCATTCCATGCAGGACTTGATATCATGGGTTTCTCTACACATCAGGGTTTTATTTTCCCCGAAAAGAAAACCAGAGATTCAGAAGTGGCAAAAACAATCCATCAGATCGAACTGGCCTATCAGCTGGGAATCCCAACCATGCGCCTGAACACAGGAAGATGGAACACCACAAAATCGTTTGATGATCTGATGGCAAATAAGGGTATCGAACCAAATCTGCCGGGATATACCGATGATGAGGGTTTTAAATGGGTCATCGATTCAATAAGTCAGTGTATCTCTACAGCTGAAAAATGTGGTGTTGTTCTGGGTCTTGAAAATCACTGGGGTTTGGGACGGACAGCTGAAGGTGTTCTAAGGATTGTGGATGCAATAAACTCACCATGGCTGCAGATTACTTCTGATACAGGTAATTTCCTTGAAAATCAGTATGAACAGTTAGAGATGATGGCTCCGAAGACATTCCTTATCCAGGCTAAGACATATTATGGAGGAGGTAAATGGTATACGCTGGATATCGATTATGACCGGGTTGCGCAGATATTCCGTAAAGTAGATTATCGTGGATATGTATCAATAGAATTTGAGGGCAATGAAGATCCTATGACCGCTGTTCCTAAGAGCCTCCAACTTATAAGGGAAGCTTTTACCCGGGAAGCATAACAGAGAAGAGGACAGTTATCTTACCGGGAACCTGCCATTCAGAAGGAATAACCAATGCCGGCATAAAAACCTCTGCCACGTGTTGAATACCCTCTTATTTCATAATAGTCGGTATTTAACAGGTTTTCTGCATGAAGCATCATGGTAAAGCCTTTAATAATGTTATACTTAATCCGAAGATCCAGCAGGGTATAATCCTCCAGTCCAACAGTTCCAAGAGCTCCATAGGGGCCCAGGGAGGAATCATACGAGACATCATTTCTGTTTCCGACATATCTTAAATCGGCTGTAACCATAAAGTCTTTAAAAGGTAACCACGTAATATTCATATTCGCAGTATTGGGTCGGCGTACCAGCCCTAAACGTTCTGTCTCTTTTGAGATGAATGCACCGTTTGAGTATAACTGAATATGGTTTCCGTCAATGTGAGTGTTATCAAGATCATCAGGATTATATTCAAGTTTTCCGTTAACGAGACTGAAGTTACCTGCAATACTTAACTTTTTGGAAATTTTTGACCTGATCGAAAATTCAATTCCATGGTTTGTCTGTTTTCCCAGGTTTATATATGTGTCTCCTAAATAGTCAAAGTATGTTAATGAGCTTATTTCCTGGTTTTTATTCCAGAGATAAACATAATCGACACAGTTCCTGATGATAGTTGAATAATAATTGATGCTCCACCAGATTTTATTATTTACTTTTTGCTTTATCCCGATTTCCCACGAAACAGATTCTTCAGGATTAAGTGAAATATTTCCACGGGTTATTCCCGACATATAATCCTTTTCTGGTGAATAAAGCTGATATAACGAAGGTGCATTGAATCCTGTTGAATATGAAAGGTAAAGAAGCGAACTCTCGCCGATCTTAACTGAGGGATTGACTTCATATGTGAGGATGGTTCCGAAAGAACTGTGATTGATTATTCTTACACCTAATCCAAGTGAAAAAGGTTTAAGAGATTCGTTGATTAATTTACCATTCAGATCAGTATGTATAAATCCGTTAAGAGTTGTTGCATTGATATTAAGTGAATCGAGGTTGGATTCCAGAATATACACTCCCCATGATTCAGAGTAATAATAGGTATCTGCAGACATTGTTTCTCTGTCGGATCCAACACCCAATACAGCATCGAATCCGCTTTTATTGTAGTTTAGCTGTATTTCATGGTTTGAGAAGGTACCTGAATACCTGCCCCTGAAATATGTTTTGTCGGTTTCACCTGTTGAGCTGATCATTGAGGAATCATCAGTGGCTTGTCTGAACAGATCACTAATTCCCCCATGAAATTTAAGCGATAGTCCTTTATCAAAATGGTAATTTGCTCCATATGAATAGAGGTTACGGTTAAGATCGACAGTATAGTTTTCATCATCTTTAAAGGCTCCATCATCGATATCAAGGATATGTTTAATGTTCCTGATACTTGCATATACATCCAGATTATCATTCTTAAAACCGGTTCTGGCTAAGAGATCGGTTTTACTGAATCCGTCACTCATGTCCGGATACTTATAAATACCGGGGTCGCTTATTGTATCAATGGTAGAGTTTATCCCATCACTTCTGCTGTTGAATGCCTCTGCCGTAATATAAAATCCTGATTTATCGGTGTAATTAACTGACAGATCTTCAGATAGTATCGAGCCGCTTTTACCAAAAACCCCACCATTGATACTGGCATCGGCATGAATACCAGGTGATTGATTGTTTGATGTGGTGATTATATTTACTACACCTCCGATGGCTGATGACCCGAAAAGAGTGCTGTGCGAACCTCTTACAATCTCTATTCTTTCAATATTTGCCAGTGAGAATTCGGATATATCCGGAGAGTTATCGGTTGACGAAGGATCACTTATACGTATTCCATCAATCATAACAACCGTATGACTATTATTAGAACCACGTATTGATAAATTGCTGAGTGTACCCGGATTTTGTTGAGCACCGACGACATAAAATCCCTCTTCTCTGTTAATGAGTTCAGAAAGAGTTATAGCACCTGATTCTTTAATATCATCACGGGTAATAACCGTGATACTTCTGCCTACATTATTGAGATTTTTCTCATTGCGTGTAGCTGTAATAACCACTTCGCTTAATAAAGATACTTTTGTAGTATCGTACTGCTGTCCATTTGCTGTCAAAGCAGGCAGAATAACCGCGCAGCCTGCCATCATACAGATACAGTTGAACAGGGATCCTTTTTTTAGTTTCATTGTTTCATTTTTGAATAGTTAATAATAGAATACCATCCAATCAGCCTCTGACCTTTAAGTCTGGCTTACAAGCAAAATGAAACAATAAAAGAAGGGAGGAGTTTATCTGTGACTATCTTCAATATCCTGAAGATTTACCATTCTGATTTTGCTCCGTTTCGCGAAAGCAATCAAGTGAATCAGGCAGGTCTCCTGGCTTCCCTGGTTTCAGACTGCCTTCCCATTCCGATAAATCGGAACAGTGGCTTAAGATGCCTGAAGCACTTCTCCGGATAAACGGAGCAGAGTTACAGTTGCGCGTCAGCCCGTGATTCTCACACGGTTCCCTCTTGGTCCAATTAAATGAACCTGATTCAAATAATTCAGATAATGATCAAAGAACTAAATGCTATACAAAGAAAAGATTATTTCTTTAAGAATAGGGTTAACTGTGAAATATTGTTGAGAAATATAATTAAGAATATGGCAACTGAAAGAATATTATCCCATAAAGATTTTTTGTACCCTTGTTCCGGGATTCAGAGGTTTACCATTCTCATCAATCACTTTTATTCCGCCGTTTACCAATCCGGTCTTCCATTTTATTGCATCCCTGAATTCATCACGACCTTCCCATAAATAGGGTACCGGCATAATCCCCTTTGCAAAAATTGTATATAATCCCTCTGGAGAATATGGTTCAGGTATATTCGATTCAATTGTTGCAACTATCAGTTTTACTTCATTATAGAGGTCATCAGTACGCTCTTTTACATCCGTGTTATTTATCATATTATCGATCATGCCTGATTTCTTTAACTTCCGGTATTCGAGAATCGATTTTGTGGTAATCTGAATACTTTCGTTGATGAATTCAGGAGTGGCTAGATTTACAGCTTCACAATAACTTACAACATGTATAATATCAGGGCTATGCTCGTTATCAGGTTCAATATCATCCATCATAGCTGATACTGCTGCCAGTTGAGCTTTTGCTTTTTCCAGGTCAGGAGAAAAATAATCCAGTCCTGCCCGTGGTTGCAGAAACACTCTAAATGTATTGTCTTCAAGTTCCCTGACAAGTTTTAGCAGAGCCCTTGCTTTTGCCAGGTCCTGAACACCCCATGTATATTTTGGAGTATTCATCATTACCTGCAGCACAAAATAACGAACCCCGATTTTTTTTGCAGTTTTTGCAGCCAGGTATGAGGATAGAACATAGCTGTAGTCATCTGCACCTCGGAAAGCAAAATGATGAGGTATATTGGGCTCATAAGGTTTGCCTGTCGAGGCAATATACTTTAACGTTTCCAGATGCTGCTTTAGGTTTTCCTTTACTGTATATGGTCCCCTTCCATCTATCTGATTGAACCACCAGAATGACAGGGCGTGCCAGGCAATATTTATTGTTCGTTCGTAAACACCTGCTAAATATGGAATGTTACGTGTACCAGCATATGTTCGAACCAGCATGGGACGGGAAGAGTTATAAATATCAACGAGGTCCTGTTCAGAATTTATGGGTACTCCGCCGCCATTGGATTTATCCCCCCATTCCTGTCCAAAGTCAGATTGACTTAACTGAGATGAACCGACGGAAATAATATCGAGGTAACCGGTATCTGCCAGAATTTTTAACCATGAATTGAATTCTTTTTTAGCCTGTGTAAAATCAGGATTGTAAGGACCAGCATGTACTCTCATCAACGGTGGATAACCAGGCTTCCTGTTATTAACAATTCTTTCAGCAAGTGTATCTTTCCGTGTACCATAATTTCCGTATGAGAATCTCCGGTCTGGACCAAGGAAATTATATTCACCTGATTTGATAAGGTCCCGTGCAAAGGCAATCCTGTCATCATCATATTTGGAACCTTCGGTGATGGTGGAGGGTATAGCCGACTCCGGGATCCCAAGTCTTATGGCAGTCTCCAATTGTGTTTCGTCACCCATAAATACCGGCACATGGTTCTGGTACTCATCGCGGATCCTTGTACATGCTTCAGGTAATCCTGAAAAATAGATCTGAATTAATGAACCGCCCTGCTCTTTAAACTTGTTATTCTGTTTCAGCAGATTATATACTTTTCCAAAATTTAATTGTGCATCGGACGGGTCCAGACGATAGCTGAAACCCAACCTGGTGATTTTGTTTTTTGAAATCCAGTTGTTTAATAATGAAAGATTGTCAGGTTTATTTATTTCAGATACTGCTGTATTTATTCTGGCATCACCGATAACAACTCTGTACCCGCATTCCTCAATGAGTGTTGCAACTGTACTTATTCCAAGTGTATGTGCATCAATATCAGGCCGGATAAGTCCAAACACATCATTCCTGGTTACCGTAACTGCCATATTTAAATTATATTAATGATTTTTAAGCAGGGTATTTACGACCTCTAAGTTAATCGATAATTTTAGAACATTAAATTCATATATATGTAAGATCATTTCTATAAGTTCACAGCA
Source organism: uncultured Rikenellaceae bacterium (assembly GCA_964507015.1). Taxonomy (GTDB): domain Bacteria; phylum Bacteroidota; class Bacteroidia; order Bacteroidales; family VadinHA17; genus LD21. The sequence continues at coordinate 6,664 of CAZDOM010000042.1, forward strand.
AAATGCCTCCGCGGAATAGAGATTTCCATGGAGGCATATAAGGTAAAAACCTTGTTAATCGTCAATATTGCAAGTAAATGCTGACCGGTATTTATATTATGATGTTGAGTGAGATTTTCACTCTTTTCTCATCATTAATAACTTGATCTTTTGTTGCTCTTTTGTTTCTAAGTCTTTAAGAGTCATAAAATCAATATTCTTCATTTCGGTATAATTCATTTTTTTCATTAAAGAATTTATATATTTCATACTATGATAATACACAATTGTCCCGCTCACCATTTCTTTATAAAGGCAGCTTTCATTTTCAGTATTTTCCATAATGGTAAAAACAAAAAAACCTCTCTTTCTTAACACACCATCAGCTTTGGTGAATATCAATGCCGGATTGGAGAAGAAATGTAAAACGCCACTACAAATTATATAATCGAAGCTGACATTTATAAAAGGAATTTCTTCATTTGACAGATCACACAACACAAGGTTTTCACTAATATTCTTGGATCTGCATACTTCAAGCATTTCTGATGAATTGTCCAATCCATAGATCTCTATACCTTCATTATGAAATCGTTGTGAACTTGCGCCTGTACCTATTCCTAAATCCAACAATTTTGTTCCTGTCTTTAAGAAATCTGACAATGCTCCAAATACTATCTCCGGTGCCGGGCAATTGTACTGTTTGATAAGATTATCATAATTTGCTGCAATATCTTTATAATCATAACTGTTTTTCATTTATTAATAATTTATTTTCAATGGTCATTTGGAATTTGCTTATTTCTTAGCTAATGCTATACAATGTGTTCCGTTAACCTTTGTAATTATTTTTCCTGATTCGTTTTTGAAATATTTATCCTCAATTGTATTTGAGTCGAGATGCTCAATCAGGTTGAAATTATAGTAATTAAGGAACTTTTCTATCTCTCCTTCTTCAATTCCGAAAGTCCAGCTTTCACCATCTTTTTTTACTCTTTCATAAATTGACTTTTCTCCATAATACTTGAGCTCCTGTTTTAGTACCGAAGCATATATATAGTCGAAAACCAACAGACTTCCATGCAAGGAATAATCATAAATAAGTTTAAATGTGTCATCTATGGCATTTTCAGATAAATACATTATTAGTCCCTCAAGAATAAACAGGGTTTTTTTGTTTATGTCAAAGCTGCTGTCATCTAATTTTAGTTTTATCTCTTCTTTGTTAAAGTCAATAGGTATATAAATATTGTTCTTCGGTTTCACTATCCCTCTTTTCCTGAATTGTTTTGTTTTTGCATCCAGTGTAAAATATGTATCAATTTCATAGACTATAATATTAGTATTTTGATCAGTAAGTCTTATTGCCCTTGAATCGAATCCTGCTCCAAAAATAACTACCTGTTCAACCCTATTTTTCACAGCATTTTGAAAAATACTATCAATATATTTAGTTCTTGCTATAACATATGGATAAATACCTTCAGGCGATATTCTTCCTTTCAGGTTTAGAATTCGAAGTTTTAATAGATATTTGACAAATATGGGTAATAGCTGTACAGCAATATAATCATCGGATTTAAGGAGGGGATTTGATTCCAGATATGAAGCTGCCCGGCAGGTACAGGTATAAGCCGCAGTTCTTGAGCTTTCTTTCTCTATGCGTTTACTGGTCTTCATTATAGAGCCATTGTTACATCCTGATCCTCTTGAAGATATTCCACATTGGAACCTTTTTCATATATTCTTTATAATCATCACCGAATTTCCTGATATTATATATGCTCTCTTTTCTGGCTGACATCCAGAAACAAAATAATGCTAGTAAACCTAAGATTACTGCAAGGAGAGACTGAAAAACTAAAGCAAGAGCAATGGACCAGATTGCAATTCCCAGGGTCATAGGTTGGCGAACCAGACCAAATACTCCACTGTCAATAAAATTCGTTGAGGAAGTGAAATCAGCACTTTCAGGTTTCCCTTTATTATGAAGAGCTATCATTGAGGTTATTACCAAGATAGCTGAAGGAATATAAAGTATCCAGCCGATAATCTCCGGCCAGAAAACATTATAATGCATCCAGGCTTCATTTCTCCCAATGGTTAGTTCAATGGTCAACAAACTAAAAAAGAGAGTTAATCCTGTGTGCATATAGATTTCACTTGTTATATGATTTCTGATAGCATGGACTATACATATCCCATTGGCAATCAAGATTATAACGCAAATTACTATACAAATGTATACATTTAACATCTTTTCTCCTTTTTATATTTGATATTGGGTATTCAGCTTCGTGCGGTAATTCTGTTATATAACCATGCGAATAATGCACCACCAATAAATCCATCTGCAGCGGCCCAGGCTAATCCTATAATACTTCCCATGGGACTTACACTATAACCCAGGTAAACACGACCGATAAGGGTGGGCCCTTCAGGTATGTCGCCGAATAAAATAATCCACCATGTAATCAGGAATAATCCGACACCACAGAGAATTGAACCCGTAATAGCAAATGCTTTTACATTTAGTTTCATGATAAACACCTCCTTAATCATCTTTTAGTAAATATTTCCTTCGAATTTCTTCCAGTCTTTTTTGTGCATCCGGATCCAGATAGAATAGTTTTAGGAGTTCTTTACATGCATATTCTTTACAATACGCACAACTCGGAATATTTTTTCTCATTGCGCATTTTCTGATTTCACAGTTTGCGCAACCTGAAAACAGTCTTCCTGTATTTGTCATGCATCCATCGCAGTCAGTTATTTCCTCAAGTTTGTATTGTTTTCTGTAGATTTTAGAACATTCTTCTGCTATTTCCAGTCTCATCTTGGCCTTAATGTCAGGATCTTTTTCAATTGTCGCAAGATAGATCGGGCAGGTTTTACATTCTAACCCGCAATAAGATGATATATCGGAATTGCCAGTCATCTGGGAAAAATATATTATAATATACTGTTTATTAATTTAATAATTCTTTAATACCTTTATTGTAAATTCTATTGTTATATCATCATGAATACCAATAGCTTTCCCAGACAAATAATTCTTATATTAAGTTTTATTTTCTTGTTTTTGTCTGAAAACAAGATAAGGTCTCAAAATTATTCCGATAACCTAAATATAAGCTATGGAATAAAATCCTGGGATCCTGTTCATATTAAAATTGATGAAAAGGCCGGATCTGCTTTTTACACACCCATAAGGTTTACAGCTGTCAATTCTACCTATTATCCTTTTAAACTAGTAGTTGATTTCCCAACATTTGAAAATCTTTTCCCTAAACCTCCTCCACGTGAAATAAGTATCAGCCATGGAACAAATAATCTCTTTACATTTTCGGTTCATGTTCCCGGGAAAGGATATAGTTACAAATATAACTATTCGTATTGGTTGACTCCATCAGATGAAATCCTTGATGACAGATACCCATATTTAATTCCTATTCAAGTAAGTAAAAGGGTAAATGCCAAATATATATCATCCGGGAAAATACTGGATAGTTTTATCGGAAATGTGGGTGATACAGTGTATTCTATGCGTCGTGGATTAGTGGTTGCTGTACCAATAGATAAAAATTTAAATTTCAGGCTTTCGAATCATGATTGCCTTGAGATTTTACATGAAGACGGTACATATATGATATACCATCATCTCAATAAAAAAGGAGATTTTACTGCACCGGGGAAGATTGTTTTGCCGGGGCAACCGGTTGGATTACTTTCAGATAGCTTATACCTGATTGTATCTTTGATAAAAGTGTCACAGATTAAAAATGTTTTATTACCACAACCGATAACCTACTCCATAGGAGCTAATAATATAGTCTCTTTTGATGACTTGGATGGTGTAGCTCAATCTGTGCACCCAATAGAGGTTGTTACACGGGAATTAAAAGGGAGGGAGTTAAAAAAGATCATCAAGAAGTAAAAGTCTGAATTCTTAATCAAATTTACTTGATGTTAAAAGGATATCTTTCCGTTTCCAGTATTATTTCAATTTTTATCATAATAATTCCTGGTTCGAAATACTATAATTAAGGATACTGTAAGAATATATGCAACCGGGATCAGAAGGTAAAAGGCCTTTACTGGCAATTTAATAAATATATCATATTCCAGTTTTGGAAGGTCCATTAACTCAATAATACTGATAAAGTCGTAATTAAGTATCGTAATAGTAGCCGATATCAAAAGAAGCCCAAAAAATACGACTGATATTATACATGAAATATGAATCCTTTTAAATAATCCATAGATAAACAGGGTCATAAGAATTATAAGGAAGCCATAAACAAATATTCCACTATGCCCAGTAAGGAATTTTCCGAAGAGGGGGAATAATCCATTATTGAAAATCATTACAGGTAATCCCAGAATTATCCAAAACCAGATACTTCCTATCGACAGGTTCAATGTCCATGTTTTCAGTTTAATATGGCCGTACCCTATTATAATAAACAATACTCCGATAGCATAAAAAGCTAAGATCTGAGCTACAACTAATCCATGGATAAATGAACCGATATGGAAACCATCATAATAGAATGGACCTCCCTCGGAGAACAGGTAGAAACTATAAATCTCAACAGGGGCAAGCCAGAGAAAACTAAATCCAATGACCAGTTGAATAATCCCTAAAATTTTAACAAATAGTATTGCCTTATCTGTACTCAAAAACTGTCTGTTCATCCGGTATTGTTTATTTACTTCTTGATATGTTTGTCATTTATGGTAACAATATCTCCTGGAAAATAGTCATCAGTATTCTGAGAAATGTTTTTCACAATACCTTTTCCGGAAAAATGTCATAAGATTTGGTACACGTCTGTGATCAATGTTTGTATCAGTCCCGTTTAATCCCCAATTTTTGGGGTATTTATTGACATTAGCTTCCATATCCTATAGTATCACTGTTATAATTCTTTATGTCCTGGATTTATTCCTGTTATTTATCTTGATATTGGACCATATTATTACTATTCCAATTATGCTGATTAACTCAATCGGCATATCAATCAAAGCATACGATAACTTATACTCACCTAAGAGAATGGAACCCAGGTCCAAAATAACAGCAATCACATTTGCTAACAGGATTAAACTCAGGGCCCATTGCCGGTTAACAGGATTAAGTGTGATCAGTACATATAACAAGGAATATGGAAGTATAGATCCTCCTGCACCGCGGAGCATCCCTATTATTGCAGGGTTAATCTTTGTTTCTGAAAATCCTCTGATTAGAAATTCCGGGAAAAAGATCAAAGCCGATCCCATCATGAAGAAGTAAACAGCACAAAAGTAAAAGATGATTTTGAAGATTTTTGGAACTGTGTTTTTATTTGATATTTCTGTTACGGTCATCTGGTATAAAAATTTCAGATTTTGTTATACAATAATATAAAAGAATAAATGTGATCAAAATAAATAATTAACAGCAAATTTGGGACGGTAAAATGAGTTAAACTGGTAGTTTGTCAGAATATCTCAAGTTTGGATAAATTTTCAATTGCTTCAGTAAAACCTCTTTTCATAAATTTTTTCTTCCATACTTCAATATGGGAATAACACATCGAGACAGTTGTACTTTTTATAACCAGGAGTCTGTCTCCAATTTTTAAATTGAATGCTTCAAGCATTTCTTTATTAAGGAAAACTTTACCGCTAATAACTTTTGTTAAGACATATGGCCTTGATTTTTCCCATATTGGGGAGTCGGTTGAATTAATTTTTTCTATGATTTTTTTAAATACACTCTTAATTGCTTTATGATAATTAAGAATAGCAAGACCCGCTTCTCCAATTCTTGTTGAAGTCAGCAGTACAAGATCATTATTTGCAAGTTGATATCTTTGAAATGCTTTTGGAGGTATGCATATGCTAAAATCCTCCCTGATTACAGAGATTCCATATGCTTCTTTTGCTCCTGGTGTTCCTGGTGATAAACTTGGCATCTGATCTATATATTTTATTTAAATTGCTGACACATAGTTACAAACTGAAATTTTTAATTCCAGAAGTATCGAATGTACAGTTCAGCCATTCATCATCAATCTCAGCACCGCTTTTTTCGTACATCTGAATCGCAGGCTTGTTCCAGTTGAGTACCTGCCATCTTACCCTTTTACAATTCTCACTTTGAGCGACCTCGAATATTTTTCTGAGTAATTCAGTTCCTATCTTATGTTTCCTGAATGATTCTTTTACATATATATCATCAAGATACAAAGATTTTCCAACCCAGGTATAGTATGCAAAGAAATAGAGTGCCATTCCGACAATCTCCTTGTTTTCGGTTTCAGCTACAAAGCATCTGAAGAGCTCTTTCTCCCGTTTCATTTGTTCTACACTGTTTGTTACTTTTTCCGGGGCCTTCTCAAAATCTGCAAGTTCCCTGATTAGTGACAGAATTGCAGGAAAATCATTTTCTGTTGCTGTTCGTATTGTAAAATTCATGTTTTTGAATTTATTCAGTTATGTTATAAAATAAACAAAAAGGAGTTGACCATAGATACTCTACTATTTTTGAGCCAATTGATTCTCAAACTGGTTGATAATTTGGCTTTGACTATCTGAGATCTGGGCTATGATATGAAAGGGGGAGTAGCATATGACTAAAACATAAAAAATAATCAGTTTTTTCATCATCATTATTTTTGGTAAGTTTTAAAGATTAAATACAATATTTTATTACTACGCTAGGTTTTGTGATTCTTTAATACCTGCTCCTGAGAATATTAAATACTCTTTCGATTCTGACCTGATATATCCATTAACCGATTATATGAGGGATGATCATTGTTGCACATCCATATTTAAGTGCAAGGTGTGTTGTTCCTGAACCACTTCCTCCCATAGCTGCTTTCCCGTCGTCACTTTCAAGTAGTTCAATTAATCCGGGGCCGATAAATTTGAATATATCGAGGCCTCAAAACCTTGCTTTATAGCCTGTCCGGTCTATGTTTCTTAAGAACTTAAACATTTGTTAAGCAGCCTTCAGAATACAATACTAAGTTTTATTGATATTACATATATTACCCCAAAAACCATGATATATGTGTGCAATTTGAGCAGATAAAACAGGTGGCACTCCTGTTTGCCCAGTCGAGATTGAAGAAGGTTGCTACGGCAGTGTTCAACTGAACACGCTTTGTATGGAAATGATCATTATTGCATACGGGACATCTCAATCCGTGCCCCTTAACTTCGTAAGGTTGCGGTTCTTGTTTCAAAATATTTTTCATTATCTGTCAGTTATTTTCTAGTATTAATTTTATCACATCATAGCTTACAGCATCGAACATCATCTCAACATTTTCAGTGTAGTTTCTCTTGTGGCACATGATTGCATCTTTGACCAGGAACGCCTTATAATCATGATTAAAGGCTCCGAGCCATGTTGCCAGGACACAACCAACTGAACTTAATCCACATAGAAAAAGTGTGTTGCATCCTAAGTCTCTCAGGACCTTATCCAGGTCAGTCTTATTAAAGGCATCGGGGTATGTCTTAATTACTTTTGGATCATTTTGTCTTACCGGGACCGATTCCGGAAATTCAAATTCCGTTGTTCCCTGTTCTGGTCCTCTCTCCTTACTGTAATGGTAGATTCTTATGATTGGGCAGTCATGGTTACGAAACATATCAATGTATAAGTTTATCATATTAAATGCCGCTTCCTTATCCTGGTCGGGAATATACTTTAGATATGTATTCTGAATATCAATTACTAAAAGAGCAGGTTTTGTTTTATTTTTTTTAGTCATTTCTTATTGTGGATTATGTTTTTATCAAATTCGATCAATTCTACAGGTGCCCCGTTATGTTCAATCATTGCCACTCTTATCCCTTTTGTTGGAGAATTTGGTTCAGTGATAATATTTAATCCTCGTGTTTTAAGCTCAAAGTCCAGATCTTCGACTTCAAATGCCAGATGGGGTACTGACTGAATTAATTTACTGATTGGACTATCCTCCTCAAATCTCATCCATTCAACACCGAAAGGACTTGTTTTGAACCCGGATACATATAACTTAAATTGTGGCAGGTATATTTCTTCCGGCATAATATTATTTGTAGGAATTCCCAGATGATGATATTCCCATCCCCATTCACTTACGGACAGAGGTGGTTCGTGATCTGATCTTAGCTTGTTCATTAAAATCTAAGTTCTTAAACTAATTGGAAAATCTCAGTAATAGATAAAAGGGAGCCCAGATACGTTTTGGAATTCCTGCAATAAGCAGGATGAGTGCAGTAGCCAGCACATAGAATGCTGTCTTAATTTGTTTTCCAAGTGAAAGTCGATTTTCCATAAACAGCTATCTTTTAAACAAAATTAATAATCCAGATTGTTATTAATTAATTTTTTAATGCGGCTTTTTTACGGCATTTTATCAGATATTGCATTTTCTTCCAATAATTTATCTGCTAATTCCTTCTTTTCACTTCTTGATAACCAGGTTGTCTCTACTGATTTTAAGATAATCTCAAATATTTCATCATCAGTGAATAAGTGCGCATCCTGTAGAGCTTTATATTCTTCAGCTAGAGAAGTGTCAAACATTTTGGGGTCATCAGTATTAACTGAGACTGGAATTCCTCTCTCAATAAAAGTTTTAATAGGATGATCTCCAACAGATTTTATTACCCTGGTGCGTACATTCGATATGGGGCATAATTCTAAGGGTATCTTTTTTTCAGCAAGGTAGTTAAGTAATCTGACATCCTCCACAGCCCTGGTTCCATGTCCTATCCTGTCAATTCGTAAATTTTTAATAGCAGACCATATGCTTTCAGGGCCTGATGCCTCACCTGCATGAGCTGTGGTTTTAAATCCAAATTTCCGGGCCTGTTCAAACAGATCCGTAAATAATTCTGCCGGGTATTTGTTTTCTGATCCTCCTATTCCTATTCCAATTATCCCGGAATCCTTTACCTCACTTAGTTCGAACAGGGTTTTTAATTCCTGTTCCTGGCCATAATCCCTTACCAGGTCTGCAATCAGGTTAATTTTTATACCGGAGATTATTTTTCTACTTTCTGAAATTATTTCAATTATCTTTTGAACAGATAATTTCTTTTTAAAGAGTGAAGGAGAAATAAAAATCTCAGCATACAAAATATTCTGTGCTGCCAGATCCCTGAAAACGGCTTCTGAAATTATCCTGAAATCTTCATATTCTCTTATATACTGATTTTTCCATATCCACATTTCTATAAAATGATTGAAATCGCGATACGTGAATCGTTCCTTGAGTTCATTAAGATTCTTTATTCCGGATTTATTACCTTCATATTTTTGTATCAGTTGCCATAAAGTTTCATGAGGTATTGCTCCTTCAAGGTGAATATGATTTTCAATTTTGGGTATTTGCAGGAAGTCATTTTTCATTGTGGATATTTAAGACTCTATTATTATTCCCCCATAAAACTTATCTATGAATTCTAGTTGATGATTAGAATTAATAGATCCAGGGTATTAGCCGATATGTCCTTTTCATATAATCCTGATAGTCACTGCTAAATTGCTCGACTAATAGTCTTTCTTCAATTTTCATGCGATACAGCATAGCTATAGTAACCGGTATACTTACCAGAATGAGGCTAAGCCAGTTATTAAGTGAAATTCCAAAACCAATAAAAGACAGAATGGAACCAGCGTATGAAGGATGCCTGACCAATCCATAAATACCATCTTGTTTTATTTTATGGTTTTTCCGGATTGCAACATCTACCGTGAAGAATTTTCCTAAGGTAAGGATAGCAATGAACCTTAATATCATCCCAGCTAATATAATTAGCAGACCGATCAGCGGTATTAGTAAGCTGATGCCAATTGGTAATCCTGTAAATATTGCAGCTGTTATTCCCAGCGTATTTGCAAAACCAACAGTGATCCATATGATACTTATGGTTCCTCTGTCCATGCTCTTTTGTTTGCCAGTACCAGAACGACACATTCTATTAAGTAATATTTCTGATAAGAACCATATACTCCAGATAATTATAAATATTGTCATTTTATTTTCATATTAAGGTTTTAAATAAGTATTGAAATATACTTAAAGTTATTCTGGTATAATGGACGGATGATCGGTTTATAATTGTTTTCGTTTCCAAAGATGGTCTCAAAAGTCAGGCCGGAATTTTTTACTATATCTTTAATTTCAGTAGTGGTCATTTTATCAGGATCACCTGCCAGTTCTGATATTGAGAGTAGTCCATCTTTTTTATGGAGCCTGTAAAACTCCTTTATATATTCTTCTTTTTTTTGCCTTATTAAGCATTTCCTGCTGAATATCAGCAAGTGTCAATTTCCCTTTTGTCAAGACTTTTGCAATTTTGGTGCTGAAATATCCTGGTCCCGGACCCACTTCTAGCACAATTGAGTTTGCTCTCAGGTTAAGTCTTTTAATGAGTTGTTCTGGGGACGAAAAGAAGTTTCTTAAGGGAATTAACAGAGTAAATGCTAGCTGATATGGAAATATTCCTTTCGAGAAAATTCTTTTAATTACTTCTGCAGAGTGTTTGTTCCTCATATAATTTAAATGGGAAACAAATTTATTAAGAATAAATCATATTATTATCTGGAATATGGATTATATGAACCTGTAATAACTTCTTTTACTTTTTCGAGATATTCAAATCCATACTTTCTGTCAGGTAACAGATAACCTCCTTCAATCCATTCATTCCATGAAAAAATTGTAATGATTCTCTTTTGTCCGGGATGTCTGTCGCAATACTCTTTTGCTTCCTGAAGAGATGCAGCAAAACTTTCCGGTGATTTATTATAGCGAACAATATCCTTTCCTCCTTTATCCGGAAATCTGGGAGTGTCATCCCAACCAATCGAAACATTAGGGAAAAATGGTATTGTAAGCAGACTGTCCCAGTGACTTCGTATTTCAATGGCTTTAGTCCCCCATTTGATATAATCCTGCTCATTCATCCAGCCCCAGTTATATTGGGTTAAACTATTGATTCCCAGATTTTCTAATGTTTCAAGTCTGCTTTGATCGGGCTGGCCATATATTATTAGCTGCAGGTGAAGCCCTGGAAAACCGGCCTTTCTTGTCATTTCTCTGAAATAGTCAAGTGCTTCCCTTGTTTGTTTCAAACCACCAAGTCCCTCCATTAAATTGTTAAGACTGAATATTGAAAAAACCGGCATGCTATCAATTTTGAAATAGTTTGGCTGATTAAAGTAATTATTAATTACCCTGTCAACTATTACCTTAAAGTTATCCAGATCAACTGCGCCGTCCCATAGTAAGGTGTCAATGTCATGATATCTGTGAACATTCCAGTAATTTTGTTTTACATCATGATTTGCCCACATAAGATAGAAATTCATTTTTCCCCGGTTAGGTGCTTTCAGGAATCCGTTATTCAGAGTACTCTCAAGAAAGGGACCTTCATCAAACCAGTACCAGTCGAAAACAAATGTATTTATTCCATTATCGGTTGCCGCATCAATCCATTTCTCCATTACTTTGGGATCATCATCCATTTCATAACCCCATAAAGGTACTTTTGGCTGATAATGCCCTGCAAATCTGGCAGTTCCTTTCTTTATTATTTCCCATTCACCTGTTTTTTCAGACCATAGCATATCACCAAAACGCTCATCATGATGACATGATGGCCAGATATATGCTGCAACATTATAATCATGGTTCTCTCCAAGTCTCTTTTCATTTGTTTTACAGGATGATTGTAAAAGGCAAATAATAGCTATAAGAATAAGTGTAGAAAGACTTTTATTTGACAGTGTTTTCATTTTATGTTTCATTATTATTCATCTGGATAACATTTTAATTTCAGTTTCGTTGAGAGTTCTTTCAAATATAGCCAAACCACCGATAAGTCCTTTGAAGAAATTTCCCATCCCACTTTTTAACATTACTGCCCCGACTGTGAAATCTGACCCGTTATTACCAATCCCGCAGGGGAAATAATATGGATTTTTACTCTGTATCAGACCTTCGGGATATCCCTCAAATCCTTTTGTGTGGCTTATTAATTCGGGCTCACGTGGTTCGAATTCTCCGTTCAGATATGATTTTATATATTGACCATCATATGTAAATGCAACACAACACCATTCATTTACAGGAACTTTCTGTTTACTGGCTGAATAATCAATAGAGTAGGGGAATGGATGTGTTGGCTTGCCAGTTCTGGAGATATGTCCGCATACCTGGTCTTTCCCATTGTAGTGAGGTAATGAGATGAATAGCCCATACTGTCGTTTCCCGCCATCATGGTGTTCATTCCATACCCCGCCCACAAAACCAGTTTGCTCTCCGGTCCATTTTATCCAGGCAATCACGCTTAAACCTTTATTCTGGCCGTGAATATTTAGTTCTCTTGTTTTTGAGTTAGGTAAACTCAGGAAATTTGTTCCATCAAGTTTAATGGAATAACCTGAAACAGGCCCTTCATTTATTCTCTCTATTTCTCCATTACCTTCTTTTAGCGGGTATCTGTCCTTGCTAATTGATTTTCTGTTTTTCCCGGGTTTTTCGTCGAACTTCCAGAATGCTATGAAGCCATTTGTTGATTGGATTTTATTAATTAATTCACTATTTGGTACAGCCGAACAATTTTGTCCGCTTGTTATCTGGCCCTGAAACAAGGAAATTATAAGAAAGGGAAATATTTTAATAAATGTCCTATAAATCATAATAATGATTTGACTTAGGTTATATTATCTGGTATTTTAGTATCATGGGATAGAATCTATAAATATTTAAGCTCTTAACTGCAACAAGAGCATATTTACACTTAAACCACTTTATTTATAATTCAACCAATTCGCATAATTAAAATGAATGAGAACAGGTTATTTATGGTATTAGATCTCACAATAGATATTGAATAATACTAAATATCAATAATATTAAAATACTCTTTGTCAAATAATTTAAAATATATCTTAGCAGGATAGAATTTGTAGAAAATAAATAATTTCTTAATGTTCCTGTGTTGCGAGGCGTGGGCCAACAAAACGGATTTCTTTTTTTTTGCATAAGGATAAATATTTATCTGGACATCAGGTAATGGCATTCCATTACAGTGGTAAATATTTATAGCTTCATTGTATATATCAGTTAAGCCCATCATGTTTTGTGCCTGAGACGAGGGCAGTACTCCCTGGTAAATTTTTTTTACTGAAAATCCCATTGAGTCTTGGTATAACCGGCAGAGATCTTCAATAACTTTACCAACAGCAACATGTTCAGGATGTCCATATAATCCAATTTTATTATCGAGCATAAATATTACGCTTGGGCTGGATCTGTTAATAGCATCCTTTATATACATATTTAGAGAATCCAACTTAAAATTTATGGCGAAATCTTCGTATGAAATTGGCATCCAGGGCTTTGTTACTGTATCAAGCCTCTTTCTAATCTCCATATCTATCAGGCTGATTGTTTTTAATCCCTGTATCCTGGAGACTTTTTCCATTTCAATTTTCCTGACAGGATTATCTTCAGGCCTCCAATGTTTTGCATAAAAGCATAAAAAATTCACATCCCATCCCTCTTCAGCAAGTCGTGATGTTGTCCCGGCAAACAAGGTCGCATCATCATCATGTGCAACAATTATTAAAGCTACTTTATTCTTCTCATTGTCCAGATAAGTATCATAGGGATAGCTCTCATCAGGTTTTAGTTTTTTTAAACTGGCAATATGTAATATAATAAGGATCAGGCCAATTGGAACAATTGCAAACAGGGTAATCAGTATTTTTTTCACTTTATTTTGTTTTTACTTGGACAGTTGTTTTCTATTGTAGTATCATCTAATACGTAAGAATATCTTACTTTCAGCAACAGATTAAACCTCACCTGCATTAAAATAGTTTAATCGTGTAATAAATCCGATACTTAAGATGAGTTTATATTTTTCAGATTCATTGAAATCCCTTCCCATTCTACAATTTTCTCATTTTTTACCTTCAGTAGGAACTCAGGCTTTACATAATGAAGGTACAATTATTATTTTGTCTGAAGTACTTTTAACATCTCTTCAGCATTTTCATTATCTCCTTTCTTCATATATGCTGCTCCCAGGCTACTATATACACTTGAAGAATCAGGAAAGGCATCAATATTCAATTTATATACTTCTATAGATTCTGGAATCTTCCCCGTATTCATCCAGAGGCAAGGGTTTTACCCTGCAGGAGGAAAAGTTTTACATGCAATTCATGCTGAGGGCGTATCCAATTAGCACCCGTTCTGTCATATTTATAACATAAGAAAAGTCATTACGGTCTAAAGTTTTGGAGATCTCATCTTTAAAATTTCTTGCTGTTTTTTCAGACCAAGAGCTGTCGAAAACTACCAGCCCCTTTTCTGATTGAACGACAACCTGGTCTCCCAGATCTGGATTGGAAAGAATAAATACTTTGTCAGATACTTTTTTCACCTCAAATCCTTGCGAGTGAAGAAGACCTATTAATTTTATTGACCGTGTTATGTGTAGTGAGAATTAATCCCAATTTCCTGACTGTTTCCCAGTTATTCCTTCTATTTTTAGTTTTAAAATTAATACTTTTCCTATCTGTTTGTCTGGATATATATTTTTATCTGTTTTTCCATAATGAGCCATAATAATGTCAAGACCTTCTTTTTTTTGATCAAAGTCCGTTAGAAACTCGATAATCCCATATCCAATTACTGAACGATATTTTGCACCCCAATCACAAGGGATCTTTTTTTTTACTATTTGTGTAAATAGCTCTATCTCAAAACATACTTTATTATTTATTTTTAATAATTCAATTTTTTTACCAAAAGGTGCAGAATGAAAATATATCGTATTGTCCTTATAACCATAATTTAATGGGACAATATAGGGCTTATCATTATCTATCATTGCGATTCTGCATACTTCGGATTTTGATAAAATTTTCTGTATAATAGCTGAATCTAAAATCTCATATTGTTTTCGTCTCATATACAGTTACTTTAATTAAAATTATTTTCTTTTATAATTATTAAGTTAAAATAAAAATTATTGGAAGACCTCATTTTTTTATTACACATATCGGCCCGGCAATATTACCGAGCTTCAATTAAAAGCTCTATGAATTTTGATCTTTCTTTTTCCATAAGACCAAGATATTGTTTTTTAAGAAAATTTATTCACCTAAACTAATTGCTATTAAGAAAGGTGCTGCAATGGTCATTGTTGAAATAAAGTCGATTGATTTTATAGTTTTATCGGTATAAGGATTATCCCAATTGTACTTAAACAAAGTTATTTGCATTCCCTTTTTTTCAGTTAAATCATTTAGCCCGGTCCAGGCCTGTGTTGCATTTTTTGGCATTTCATCTTCCTGCGTAAACCACCAGTCACGTAATGCAACCATATATTTAATTGAAATGGTATCTGATATTCCATCTTCATAATGAACCACATATTGCCCCACTTCCTTGCCATTTTCTTCTCCCCAAGCGCTTGCATGTAAGAAATATATTTTTGATGATTTCTGATTTACTTTTATGCCAACTACTTTCTCAGGATACTTTATTTTTTGTTCCTCTTTGGAATAATCAGACTCCTCATATAAACTTAAACCTCCTAATTGTACAATACCTCTAATATCAAATTCTACATCTTCAAATGTTTGAATTCCTTTTGGCAATCTTTTTAAATTTGCCCCTGCTGACACCAGCCAATCATCATCAAGTGCTGC
>CAZDOM010000043.1:0-22088 GCA_964507015.1 uncultured Rikenellaceae bacterium
TAGAATGTCGGATTGTGGTTCCGAAGGTCGTGGGTTCGAATCCCATCTTCCACCCCAAAAGAAAAAGCTGCCTCGCCAGAATGGCGGGGTAGCTTTATTTTTATAATGAGCGTCAAAAGCTCGCTTTTGTAAGCGAATTGAAAAATAAAGCTGCAACCCCGGCGGAACGCCGGGAGGCAGCTTTTATGAATATTTTAATTCTGGAATGTTAATCCTTTCAAAATGAGGAGTGTCTCTTTTAGTTATTATATTCTCACCCACATTTTTATAGTACATTTAAAACTCCTAAAAAGGTGTATAACTTTGAAATTTAAATAAAAGTGTTATTTTTGCAGGTTTCATTACTACTTAAACTAAAACTAAATCGTATGAAGAAACTAATTCTGTTGATTGTATTGTTTGTGTTTACAGGTGCTTCAGCGCTCTTTGCACAGACAAGAGTCATTACAGGTACAGTTACCTCTGACGTGGAGGGGGAAGGACCCGTTCCCGGGGTATCTGTCGTTGTCCAGGGTACTACTGTAGGTGCCTATACGGATATTAACGGCAAATATACTGTAAACGTACCACCGAATGCCAACACTCTGGTTTTCACTTTTATAGGTATGAAAACCCAGGAGATTGACATAAATGGTCAAAGTGTAATTGACATTGTGATGTCGCAGGACTTACTGAACCTCGACGAAGTTATTGTAACCGGTGTTGCAGCCGGAACTCCCAAGAAGAAGATGGCAGTTTCAGTTGAAAGAGTTGATGCTGATAGAATTAAGGAGGTTACTGCCGGATCTGCATCTTCCGCACTACAGGGTAAAGTTGCAGGTTTAACAGTTATAAACTCAACCGGTGAACCGGGTAGTGCTGCCACCATTCTTGTTCGTGGTGCTACACAGATCTCAGGTTCCCAGGCTCCACTCATTATTCTCGACGGGGCCATTATGGAAGGAACTCTTGGTGATATTAACGTTGACGACATCGAGTCCATTGAAGTCGTTAAAGGAGCATCTGCTTCCGCGCTTTATGGTTCACGTGCAGGTAACGGGGTTATCGCTGTAACTACACGCCGTGGTAATACACTTACCGAAGGAAAAACCGAAGTAATTGTAAGAAATGAGTATGGTATGAACCAGCTGGCTAAAAAATATGATCTGGCTTCTCACCATGCTTATGCACTGGCTGGTGATCAGGCAAGCTATTCTTATACAAAGTATGATGGTGTAACCTATCCAGCCGATTATCATGGTACTGAGGGAGGATATACAGGTTCACGCCACCTGGAAACGGATCTCTACATGGATAATGAATATGTAGATCTCTACGATCATGAAGGAGAGATATTTGCAGGGAATGATTTCGTTACCAACTATATCTCTGTTGGTTCAAACCTTGGAAAAACAAACTTTCTGGTATCTTTTGAAAACAATGTTCAGTCAGGTCTTCTGGTTGAAACTGATGGCTACAAAAGGAACAGCTTCAGATTGAATGTTGACCATAAAATATCACCAAAGATCTCTGTATCTGCAAGTAACCTGTATGTTAAATCCTCAACTCAGGATCCTGGTGGAGACAGTAAATATAACGGAGGTATTTTCTTCAATGTTCTTCTTTCTGAACCTAATACCGACTTTAATTATCCGAATCCTGATGGTCAGCCTTACCTGTTCATTGCCAATGAATGGCAGGCTGAAACAGAGAATCCTATTTACAGTCTCTGGAAAATTCAAGACAATACGGTTCGTAACAGGATACTTGGAACATATACAGCAAAATATAATATGTTTTCTTCACTGAACTTTGAAGGTAAATATGCTTTTGAATATTCATTTGGTGACATCAGTACTTATTCACCCTATGATACCTATACCCGTTCAGGATCTGAATCAATCTATTCAAAGGGTTCTCTTTACATTGCAAGCACCGCTCTATTTTCAAGGAATGCCCAGGTGACTGCAAATTTCAATAAGAAATTCGGAGATTTCAATGCAAGGGCAAAAGTGAGCTACCTGTTTGAGAAAACAAGTTATAATAGCAGCAGTACAACAGCTTATGACTTCTCTCTTGGTGGAATACCATCATTTGATGCTATCGAAGGTAACAAATCAAGTACAAGTTATAAGAATGCTATAATAGCCAAGAACTACTTTGGTATATTATATATCGATTACAGGGACAAATATATTTTCGACGGTATGTTCCGTTATGACGGATCATCACTTTTTGGTGCCGATGCACGCTGGAATCCCTATTACAGGGTCTCAGCTGCATACAGGATAAGTGAGGATATTAGAATACCGGGAATCCAGGAGTTGAAGATAAGAACAGCATACGGTACTGCAGGTCAGAGACCCGGCTTTGCCGATCAGTATGAAGTTATGTCAATCTCCTCCGGTAACGTTTCCAAAGGACAGCTTGGTAACAGTTTGCTTAAACCTTCTCTTTCCAAAGAATGGGAGTTGGCTTTAAATGTCGATTTTCTGAACAGGTTCAGTTTCGAACTTGCACACTCAAATATTGTTACCACCGACCAGATCCTTTCTATTCCTCTTGCAGTTCAGTACGGCGGATGGCCCAGCCAGGTCCAGAATGCCGGGACACTTGAATCAAAGGTCTGGGAAGCATCTCTGGATGCAGCAGTAATCAGGAAAGGCGGACTCAATTATAATATTGGCTTCGTATTTGACAATGTTCAAACAACGATTACTGAGTTGAATGCACCACCTTATCAGACAGGTCCGCAGGGACAGGAAGCTAATAAATGTTTCTATATCCGTGAAGGAGAATCATTTGGTGCAATGTATGGTTATGCATTTGTCAAGACACTGGATGAAATGGCTGTACAACTAACCAATCCGGAAGATATAACTAACTATGTGATTAACAGTGATGGTTATGTAATTAAAAGAGGAACCGAAGGAACCATATTTGAGACTCCTATCAAAAAGCTTGATGAAGCTGGTAATCAATGGTATGGCAAGATCGGTAATTCAAATCCGAAATTCAATCTTTCCATGACAAACACCCTGACATATAAAGGGATTGGCCTCTATGCTCTTCTTGCCTGGAAAAACGGTGGTGATGTCTATAATAAATCAGCACAGTGGCTCACACGTGACGACAGACACGGTATGATGGACCAGTCTGGGAAACCTGATTACCTTAAAAAGGCTATTCCTTATTACAAAGCTTTTTATGATATAAATAACTTCAATGAATTCTGGGTAGAAGACGGAAGTTACCTTAAACTTCGTGAGCTATCACTTTCATATAGTATACCTTTATCAGCACTTGAAGGATTTGCGAGAGGGTATGTCAAAGGTGTAAAACTTGCATTAATCGGCAAGAACCTTTTTACTGTGACAAACTATACAGGTTACGATCCTGAAGTTATGACCAATAACGGAACCCAGTATTTCGCATACGATTTCATGGGATATCCTAATTACAGGTCATATTCTGTCTCACTCGAATTGAAATTCTAACGAATAAACTTTATGTGACTATGAAAACAATTAATAAATATTTACTGTTATTTTCAACTCTGGTGGCAGTCCTGATTTCAGGATGTGAAGATCTGGATGTACCAAATGAAAATGACCCCGATTTCGCGACTGCCTTCTCCAAACCATCTGATGTGAGAGGAGTGGCAGGGTCGCTGGTTAACAGCTGGTTCATGACAACACAGGATTATAATGGACCCGCACTGATGTTATGGGTAGGCGCTGACGCCGGTACATGCTCATGGGGTAATGTTGGAATGCAAGATTTCAGCTATGAACCCAGGATTGTATGGGACAATACAGCTGCCTATGGAAACGCAATCTGCACTGAGAATTATTACAAATGGCTTTACTCAACTCTCTCTTCAGCAAATGAAGTACTTTCAAAGGTAACGGGAGATATGGTTATCACTGCCGATGACGGCTCCGATGAGACCAAAATGGTTCAGGCTTTTGCACAACTGGCACAAGGTTTGTCTCTGGGATATCTGGGACTCGTATTCGATAAAATGTATATTGTAACAGAGAATACAGACCTGACACAGACAATTGAAATCTCTCCTTATGCTGATGTTATTGACACTGCACTATTATGCCTCGATAATTGTATAGCAGTTTGTGAGAGTAATACTTTCACGCTGCCGGCAACATGGATACCAGGCATTACCATGACAAATACAAAACTAGGTGAACTTGCTAATACTGTAGCTGCATTGCTTATGTCATACTCTCCAAGAAACAGCACTGAAAATGCTGCTGTCGACTGGGCAAAGGTCCTGGCTTATGCCAACAAAGGACTTACATATGACTTTGCACCGGTTATGGATGATATCAGCTGGTATACCCTGTATTGGACCTATGGTAACTACAGCGGCTGGGGCCAGACAGATATGAGGATTGTCAATATGATGGATCCTGAAATGCCATCAAGGTGGGTTGATGAGAACACATGGAATGTCTTACCTGCTCCCACTACCGCACACGAAGCTGGTGTTGATGATCGTATCTTCACTGATTTCGAATTCCTGACATCATGCGGTTTCAGGGTTGAACGTGGTTATTACCATTTCTCATGCTACAGGTACGCCAGACGTGATACTTATCTGAGCACATGGGTAGAACCTGCCCCTGTTTTCTATAAAACAGAGAACGACCTGCTCAAAGCAGAAGCAATGATGCATCAGTCAAATCTTAGCGGCGCTGCCGATATCATCAATGCCGGTACAAGGGTAACCCGTGGTGGTCTTGCTGCTATAGGTGCAACTGCAACAGAGGTTGAAAATGCTATCTTCCATGAAAGGAACATTGAGCTCTTCTGCAGCGGCATGGGTGTTGAATTCTTCACTATGCGTAAAGCTGATAAACTTCAGCCCGGAACTCCTCTGCACCTCCCGATACCGGGTCAGCAGCTGGATGTTAATTTGTTGGACTATTACACCTTCGGAAAAGACCAGGGTGTTGCAGGACAGGATTATTCAAATGGCGGCTGGTTTTAACAGTTGAACATGGTTATAAACATTTAAACATAAAAGAATTATGAAAAACAAGATAATAGCACATTTGGCTTTCTTTATGATCACTGTGTTCTTATTCGTATCATGCGGAAAGACATATATCGAAGAAAACCAGGATAAATACAGTGCTTCTGATGTCGTTCCGGTGGTTCTTGGTGTAACAGGAACAACGCTTGCGCTTCAGACTTTTTCCTACACTTTTGAACCTTCTTATATTCGTGCAGGATCAACATGGAGCTGGTCGGCAACCGATGCAACTATTTCATCTGTAAGTGCAGACACGAGAGAAGCAACAGTACTTTTTGACGTGCTACCGGCTTCAGATACTGCTCTGATTTCAGTATCTGAAACCACTTCAGGTGGTGTTACTTCCAATGCATTGGTAGTAAAAATTAAAGTTAAACAGTTTTGCCCGCTTACTAACGGAACTGCAGACCTGGAAGGATCATGGTCAGGTGAAGATGCCTGGTATGACAGTGAAATTACTATGGCTGATGGCGATGCCACCAGTATTCAGGTAACAGGATTCAACGCTGGTTTCATATTTGACTGGTGGGGAGAAGAGATTATTGAAGGAGGAACCGTTACAATGACCGTAAATAATGATGGTACAGTTGTTATTCCAAAGCAATACCTCTTTACTACTCTATATGATGGAGATCCTTACAGATATGAAATTGACGGGGCAGGAATATGGGATAATTGTGGTGACAGCCCTTTTATGTCAATTGACTATAGCGTATACTATGAAGGAGAAGATGAATGCTATGCTGCACCATATTCTCCGACATATCTGCCGAATCCTTATTTTACTGCTGATATTACCCTGGATGATGCAAAATCTATACAGATTTTCAACAAGGTTTCATTGAAACCATCACCAAGGAAATAATTATCACAGGATATAGCTTTAATAAAAAGGTGCTTCAATTTAGCACCTTTTTTATTTTACCTTAATTCAACCGTAACCTCCGGTACTTAATATTTGCAAATAGCGAAAGTCCCACAAGTAAAATAACACTTACATAAACAAATGCAGGCACAGGAAGCGAATCTCCTCCTGCATATGAGTGTAAACCTGAAAGGTAGTAATTAACACCAAAGTAGGTCATAAGTACTGATGAGAAAGCAAAGAGAGAGATTAAATTAAAAGTGTAGATATCCTTCATCCCCGGAATAAAACGTGAGTGGGTAACAAATGTATAGACAATAATTGTTATCAGCGACCATGTTTCCTTTGGATCCCAGCCCCAGTACCTGCCCCATGACTCATTTGCCCAGATCGCTCCAAGAAATGTCCCGATTGTAAGAAAATATAAACCAAGAATAAGTGTCCTGTAATTAATAACTGTCAGTTCGTCAACAGTATTTGATATTCTTTGATGGCTATTTTTGCCTGTAAGAGAAATCAAAACAAGGTTTATCAGGCCAAGAATTGCTCCCAGTCCAAGGAATCCATAACTTCCTGTAATAACCGAAACATGCAGTGTTAACCAGTATGACTGAAGGACAGGAACAAGATTGGTAATTTCGGGATCCATGAAACTCAGGTGTGCTACCATAAGAGTCATACCGGCAAGTACCGATGTCGCTGAAAGTGTAAAAGCCGATTTGCGGCTGAAAATAAAACCTGCCAGTAACGTCACCCATGAAATGAATATCATTGATTCATAACCATTACTCATGGGTGAGTGTCCTGAAATATACCATCTGAGGCCAAGTCCGAAAGTATGTAAAAGAAAACCGGCAAAAAGTATCCAGCCAAAGATTTTTACAATGCCCAAAATCTCTCCCCTTTCTCTTATAACACTTATTATCAATAATATAAGCATTACTGAGCCAATTGTTGCATAGAAAGGGAATAAGCGCTCAAATATTCCCAGTTTATAATATAATATCTCTGCTTTTACTTTATAATCAGAAGGCAGTTGATAGCTTGAAAACCTAATCTGATAATCTTTAACAGATTCTGACAGTTTACGGGCAGTTGTTAAATCATCATTGTTTAAAGCCTCTGCAAAAAAAGGCATGATATTATTGAGGTAGAGAGAATCTTCACGGCTTATTGCATAAGCAAGTGACTCTTCCGGTGATCCCCAGTTTTGTGTTTCATCCTTAAGAGGAAATATTTTAAGAAAATTGCCCCGGTAGATCATATATATAATATTCACCCTCTCATCTACCTTCATTATCTCCTTATCTATCCTGTCTCTTTTACCAGGAGGTTTTGAATAGGCATTATCCACCTCTTCCGATATTCTGTAACCGCCTCTTCCTGCCAAATCCACAAGATCAGCAAAGGAGACCATGTTACTATTTATTTTAATCCTTTTTTGAAGATCTTTATTTGATACCCTTATCAACTTTACATCCTTCCAGTGATCAAAATCGAAATAAAGACCAAGGAAAACCTGCATTGAAGTATATCCTTCAAATTTATTCTCACGGGATACTTTACGAATAATATCACTGCTTAAAGAGTACAAAGGTTTTGTCCTGCCTTTCTGATCCTGTACAAGGATCTTTCCAAATTCATCAGCACTTTTCTTGCCGGGAACCATTTTCTGTCCATACATGCCTGTAAATAAAGAACTTATCAGGAGTATAAATATTGAAACCAGCCCTTTGCGTAAAAAAGAGTCCCATGAGCCTGCCCTTGTGGTACGGAACGAAGAACTTTTAATAATAAGAGAAAGGATGATAAACAGGAATAATAATGCATAGCCTGTATAAGTCACTATTATTCCTGCAGGATCGTGACTGACCGAAAGTATTGTACCCTTCTCATCCTGGTCGAATGATGACTGGTAAAATCTGAATCCCCTGTGTTTAAGGACATTATTCATAAAAATAACAAATGGCCATTCGTTTTCTGCTGCCCTGTCAATTACAGTTACATCGCTTTTATAGCCTGAAGGACTTTCGGAACCGGGATAGCGTTCCAGGATGAAGTCATTTAGCCTGAGACTGAATGGAAGCTTCGTTACCTGAGATCCAAAAGTTATTTTGAATTCCAGGTTATCCATTATGCAGGATGCTTCGGAAAGATATTCTGATTGCCTGTCCCATAGAATTATGGGTTCAACCTTATCTCCTGAATTAAGGCTGAATACCAATGCATTTTCTGTATCAGACTCCACAGCATCAGGCACTACCTCTGATAGAGTAAGGTAATATTCTTTATCACCGTTCATTATTTTCTTCCTGAATCTTCCTGTATAAGAATATTTACCTGAATATTCATCTATTATCGTACCGGAATTATCTGTAACAGAATAACCTATATACTGATCATTTGAATAACAGGTGTTAACTGATTCTCCCTCCCTTATATGAATTGTTCCTTCCCAACCTATATATCTGGTGATTGCCGCTCCGATGATCATTAATAAAAAAGAAAGGTGAAAAATTGCAACAGGTAATTTAGATCTCCTGAATAATTTATGGGTCACAAGCCGGCCTATAAGATTAACAGCCAGAATAAGAAGTATAAATTCAAACCATTTTGTTTCATAAACGAAGCTCCGTGATGCTGCAGGGCCAAAGTCATTTTCAATAAAGGTCGCTATGCCCATTGCCATAGCAAAGACAATCAACAATATCCCCATAAAAACGGGTGAAAAAAGAAACCTAGTAATCTTCATCATACTCAGATAATTTTTAAGGGCGTTGCATGCAACGCCCTTATCATAACTATTTCTTAAAGGTCCGCATATAATTGATGATATTCCAGATATCCTCATCTGATAATTTACCCTCATACTTTGGCATTTCACCCCTTCCAAATTTTGTTTTATAGAAATGCTCGCCATCAGTTTGGTCCTGATAATAGGCAGCGGAAAAATCACCCGCAAAGTCTTTAAGTGTTCTTGCTTTAACACCATCACCAAGACCGGTTCTTCCATGGCAGGAGGCACAGTACTTAACATAGAGACCCATCCCCGCCTTAATGCTGGCTTCACTTTTTTCGACAGGGTTTTCCATATTTTTGTATTCATCAGGAACAGGCCATGGTTTAGCCTGCTGCTGAGCATTAGTGTCAGATATGTTCAGAACAGAAAGAATAAGAATAAATAATCCTGTAAACAGTGATTTTAAAATCTTCATTTAATAATTTTTAAAGTTACCCTTACAATTTTCGTACAACAATGTTTTTCCTTATTAATCACCTCCGTAATACCCTGTTATGATTCCCCGGAAAAGGGACCCCGGTTTGGGTCCAAGAGTACAGCAATAAATATGTATCAGTAAAAACAATGAAATTAATAATCCAAGTACTAAATGCAAAATATCTGTGATTATATACATGTCAGGGCCAAGGATTCTTATTAATGTTAAATCAGGTATCATCAATACTGATCCGGATATAATTAGAAGCGGTAGTGCAAAGTACATTATCAGTAAATATGTTACTTTCTGGAGAGGATTGAATTTATTTTGCAGAGTTACAGGAAAAGGCTGCTTCCTTTTCCTGAACATCTCATAGATAAAATATTTTAATTGTCTTCCTAATCCCGGATACAGGTCGTTTTTGCTGATTGTGTAATTTCTGCCATTACCGGAAATAATATTGCCGACAACAAAACATATATAGCTTAGTATAAGAATTATAGCAGCAGCATTATGCCACCTGACAGCTTTTGCAAATCCTCCTGATAGTAATAGAGTATCGTTACCACCTGCATACTGCATGTATAATCCTGATATAATAAGTATCAGAATTAACATTGCACTAATAAAATGCCATAACCTGATCCAAGCCGGATAGAGATACATCTTGTTTCCTTTTGATTTATTTTCTTATAACTCTAAATAAGATATGAACTCCAATAATACCTGTTATGGAGATAAACAAAATCAGGGTAAGGTTATTAATGATACTGCTCCTCTCTTTACCAACAATATTTAATGCAGATATGAGGGCATCATTATTAAAATTTTTAAAATCATCATCTCCTGATCGTAACATCAGGATTGAGGCCATTGCAACAGGATTATCGGAATGACATTTCCCGCAATCCCTTACTGGTTCATTGTCAGACAATATTAAGTGAGAAACAAGCAAGTTATCATTATTATATGCATGGCACTCAATACATCTCACATTAGCAAAATGAGTGTCCCGGTGCGGAAGCCATTTGTGTTTTTTCTTTATATCCGTATGACAATCAAGACAAATATTATTATCATAAGCAACTGTCTCCTGAATATTTTTACTATTCCTCGCCATGAGACGGTAACTATGAGGATCATGGCATTTCCAGCAGGAAAATCCTTCCTCTTCCAGTTTATAATGAACACTCTTTCTGTATTCAGCGTCGATTTCTTCAAATTTAAATTTTGAATAAGCAGGATCGCCGCCATGACAATCGAGGCAATGAAAATGAAGCTCAGACTTTACTTCTTCGGGATGTGGATACATATTAAAATCGCGGGAATGACAGTCATTGCAGCTAAAACTCTTATGATTCGATTCATAAAATTGCTGCCTGTTATGGATCATTCCGGAGAGCAGCCTGCTTTTCCTTTGTTCACCTGAGAGCTCATCAGTATATTCAAATTTCTTCTGAGCATGACATTTAAAACAGTTTTCATTGTCCTCAGCAAACGGAGAAACATATCGGACAGAATCCTGAATCTGATCCACTTTCGCTGCACCATATGACGAACTAACTACGAAAAGTAGTAGTATTAAAAAGAGTGCTCCAAAACGCAATTTTGGCATTTTCAGAACTTGTATATATTGTCCTCAATCAGTTTGTCTGCTATTCTTCTTCTTGCTGATTTAACATTAACTCCTTTTACTTTTGTCAGGGTCTCTATCGCTTTTACCACCGCACATGCATCCTCGTTTAAGTCAAGAGAAAAAACTGCATCATAAGCTGATTTTCTTATAATTTCTGCTGTATCATAGATATTAACATCAAGAATATCTTTATATACAGCGATGTCATCTTTCAGTGAGTTGAGTTTTTCAATTCTAAGCGCCAAAGAATCTGAAACATAAGTTTCTATCATCATATCAGCAATATTGTTCAGAATTTCCTGTTCATGGATAAGTCCCTTTTCAAATTTCCTGACTGCTGCATGTATGCAAATCAGAATTACCTTTTTAAAATTGCTGATATATCCCGATTTTTCCTTAAAGTATTCTTCTCCTTTTACTTCCTCCCGGCTAATTTTATCCAGTTCATTATAGAGTTTCTCAGCTTTACCGAAAAGATCGAAATCTCCTTTTCTGGCTCTTTTCATTGCTGTATCAACTACCAGAAGCCTGTTTATCTCATTTGTGCCTTCGAATATCCTGTTTATTCTTGAATCGCGATAACCTCTTTCAACATCCATTTCCGTTGAATATCCCATACCGCCGTGTACCTGTACTGCTTCATCTGCAACAAAATCAAGCATTTCTGATCCGTATACCTTAAGTATAGCAGCTTCAACAGCATAGTGGCTTATTGCTTCGATTGTTGCCCGGCCTGTATCGCCGCAATCAATTTTAAGTTTCCCGATAAGATCATCAATATCTTTGCTAACCCTGTACACAGCTGACTCTGAGGCAAAAAGCTTTATCACCTGTGAAGCAAGCTTATGTTTTATTGCACCAAAAGATGAAATTAACACACCAA
The DNA here is from genome assembly GCA_964507015.1 of uncultured Rikenellaceae bacterium. Lineage (GTDB taxonomy): Bacteria > Bacteroidota > Bacteroidia > Bacteroidales > VadinHA17 > LD21. The sequence continues at coordinate 11,638 of CAZDOM010000043.1, forward strand.
ACTGTTTGCGTTCATTAGCATATTTTACAGAGTCGGTAATTGTTTTTTTTGCAGCACCCACGACATTAGCCCCGAGTTTTATGCGGCCCATATGGAGTATACTCAGGGCAATCCTGAAACCTTCACCTCTTTTACCAAGAAGGTTTTCAACCGGCACTTTCACATCATTATAATAGATCTGTGCTGTTGATGAACCCTTAATTCCCATTTTATGTTCATCGGGGCCAATAACCACTCCGGGGAAAGCTGATTCAACTATAAAGGCACTTAAGACCCTGTCATTATCAATTTTGGCAAATACAATCTGTGTATCAGCGAAACCGGCATTTGTGATCCACATTTTCTGACCATTAAGGATATAGTATTTACCATCTGCTGAAAGAGTAGCATTTGTTTTCCCTGAATTAGCATCGCTGCCAGCTCCCGGTTCAGTGAGGCAGTAGGCTCCTAATAATTCTCCGGCAGCCAGCTTAGGTATATAACGGGACCGCTGCTCCTCGTTTCCATAATATACAATGGGAAGGGTTCCGATACCACAGTGAGCCATGAATGCCACAGAAAATGAAAAACCTGCACCGGAAATTTCTGCTACAAGCATCTGTGTAACAAAAGATTGCCCAAAGCCTCCGAATTCTTCCGGAACAGATATTCCCATTAAACCCAGTTCACCCGATTTTTTTAATACTTGCTTCATAAGCTCTCTGTTACCTTTCTCAAGGTCTGTTATAATAGGATATACTTCAGCTTCTAGAAAATCGCTGCACGACTGTGCTATCATCTTTTGCTCTTCATCAAATTCCTCGGGTATAAAAATATCTGCAGCATTAATCTCTTCTACAAGAAATTCACCGCTCTTCAGGACTTTCTTATTTTCCATTATTCTTTAAATATTTGATTTAATGCATTATATTAATAGCTGCTGGTAACTCTTTTTTTTGCCAACTGCCAACTGCCAACTGCTTTGTCCGCCGTATCCTCCATCCCGATGTCTATCGGGAGGCGGAGGAGGCGGGCCAACTCCTTATATTTCTATTGCCTGTGCTACCAATTCAGCAATATCCAGGTTTTTTATATCTCCTTCCCTGTTTTTATATTTTAGTCCGTCTGTGATCATTGTCATACAGAATGGACAGGCTGTTGCAATCACCGAGGCTCCTGTTTTCAGTGCATCTTCCGTTCTTTCAATGAAAATTTCCTTATTACCTTTTTCAGCTTCTTTGAACATCTGAGCACCACCAGCCCCACAACATAATGCAAAACTACGATTCCTGTCCATTTCTTCAAAATTTGCTTTCAAACCCTTAATAACAGATCGTGGCTCATCATAAATATTATTTGCCCTTCCAAGGTAACATGGATCATGATAAGTAACTAAAATATTATTAAATACAGAGGTATCAATTTTTAATTTCCCTTCACTTATTGACTTTTCGAGGAACTGGAGGTAGTTAATGATCTCATAGTTACCGCCCAGATCAGGATATTCATTTTTGAAAATGTTAAAGCAGTGCGGACAAACTGTTATAATTTTAGTAACACCATACCTTTTGAAAGTATCTATTACCTGCATTGCCTGCATCTGGAAGAGCATTTCATTACCAGCCCGGCGCGCCGGATCACCGGTACACGTCTCCTCGGTTCCAAGAACCGCAAAACTGATTTTCATACTGGAGAGTATTTTTGCAAATGCCCTAACCACCTTTTTGTATCTGTCGTCAAAGGCTCCGGCACAACCAACCCAGAAAAGATATTCAGGTTTTTCTCCTCTTGTAAAAAGAGTGCTCATAACCGGCACCTCTGCTTCCATATCCTTAGTCCAGAGCATTCTGTCTTCAGATGAGTACTGCCATGGAGCACCGTTATTTTCAGTATTATTGAACATTGCCTTTATTTCTGTGGAAGCTGAACCTTCTTCAAGTACAAGGTACCTGCGCATAGATAAAATCAGGTCAGGTTGATTAATGTTGACCGGGCACTCCTGTACACATGCATTACAGGTAGTACAAGCCCAAAGTTCTTCTTCGGTTATGTAATCCCTTAATAATGAGCGATTATCATTGTAATCACGGCCATTTTTTACCATCAGGGGGCCCTTTTCTTTCATACGTGCCCTCATATTCATCATTATCTTCCTGGGAGAGAGTTTTTTACCGGTAATATTGGCAGGACATACCGAGGTACATCGTCCACATTCAGTACATGAGAGTGAATCAAAATAGTTTTTCCACGATATGTCTTCAACATCTTTCACACCAAATCTTTCAGCAGGTGCATCTGTAGCATCTGCTTCAACGGCAGCAGCCGGATAGAGCATTAGCTTTACCTCCCGGGTTATACTTTCCATGTTTTTCATTTTTCCAATGGGATCAAGCCTGGAAAGAAAAACATTGGGCACTGATAAAAAAACATGAAAATGTTTTGAATACGGAAGGTAATTTGCAAATATGAATATTAAAAGTATATGTGTCCACCATGAAATTTCATACATTAATCCCATACTATTTGAAGAGGCTCCTGGAAAGAGAGCTGATAAAACCATGCCTACGGGATAAACCCCTTGTATCTGTTCTCCTCCTGCTATCTTATATCCTAAATATCCCATATTCATTGTCATCAGCGAGATCATTAAAAGGAGGATCAGTGTCAGGGCAATATTGGCATCGATATGTGATTTTTTTTTCATTTCCGGCCCTTCGAATCTCTTTATATGCAAAAAAATACGGCGTATTAAGAAGACTACAACCGAAAGTGCAATCAGAAGTGCAAAAATATCTCCTGAGGCCATTATAACATCATACACAGGGCCAAGGATGTGGAATGCTTTATCTGTTCCTGCCAGGCCATCAAAAACCATCTCAATGCTTCCTATTATAATAACACAGAAACCCCAGAATACCAATGCATGAGCCAAACCAATTACCGGTCGGCGGAATATCTTGGTTTGACCAAATGCCACTTTTAAAACCAGCTCCAGCCTTTTACCAAAATCCCTGATTGGATAAGCAGGTCTGGTAAATCTAAAATATTTGATAAGGTTATTGACCGTATAAAAAAATACACCTAATGTAACCAGCAGAACTAGCAAAAATATTAATTGTCGGGTCATTTAGGGTTAATTAAAAAGATAATAAAATTATATATCCAGATATCTTTCTCTTTATTTTCATCAGCCCCTATATCCCCTAAAGGGGACTATTAATTTCTTGATTTTACCCCCTTTAGGGGGAAGGGGGCAAGTTTTTGTAGTTGATTATTTTTTTTGTTTTACTGCTTCAACCAGTTTTGGCAGAATCTTCATTGCGTCACCAACAATACCATACTGTGCAGCTTCAAATATTGGAGCATCCTTGTCATTATTTATTGCCACAATATATTTTGAACCGCTAACTCCTGCAAGATGCTGTGTTGCGCCAGATATTCCGACAGCAATATAAAGGTTAGGAGCAATAATCTTCCCAGTTTGGCCGGTATGTTCCTCATGAGGACGCCATCCTTCATCCGACACCGGACGTGAACAGGCAGTGGCTCCTCCCAGTGTTTCAGCGAGTTCAACAAGAGGAGTCCAGTTATCAGGTGATTTCATTCCTCTGCCACCAGAGACAACAATATCAGCATCTGTGAGCAGTATTTTCCCTGTCTGCTTCATTACATCCTTAACTTTTGTTGCCACCGTGGAAGGATCAATGGTTATATCGGCTTTTTCAACTGTTGCATTATTTTGAGTCTCTGCCAGCTCAAAGGAATTCTGTGCAAGCGTAAGTATTTTAATGTTTGATTTTATAACTAAATGAGCAAATGCATTTCCTGAATATGTCTTTTTATAAACAGTAAATGGATTAGTGCTGACTGGTAATTTATTTATACCTGATCCCATACCAGCCTTCAGTTTTACTGATAACCTTGGCGCTAATGCTTTACCGGTGTTGTTATTTGATAGTATTATCACTGATGCCCGTTCCTTTAGTGCTATATCAGAAATTATATTTGAATAAATCTGACTATCAAGCCTCGCAAGTAACTCATTATCAATACTAATGACTTTTGTGGCTCCAAAGTTACCAAGCTTTATAAGTTCTGATTCCTCTGCTTTACCGATCGAAACGGCTGTTACAGTGGTATTGATCATTTTTGCTACCCCTGTTGCATAGGAAACAAGTTCAAATGTTAACTTTTTAAATTTACCTTCCCAATTTTCTGTATATACTAAAACTGACATATTCTTAATTATTATTAATGTATAATTAAATTATTTTTGCTTCGTTCTGAAGTAAGTCTATAAGCTGATCCGGATTTTCAGCATCAACAAATTTGCAGGCTGCCCGAGGAACCGGTTTCTCCAGAGCGGTTATTTCTGTGAGTGGTTCAACAGGAACAGGTTCATACAATTTCAATGGTTTTGTTCTTGCCATCATAATTCCTCTCATTGCAGCAATCCTTGGTTCTTTTGCAATTCCTTTCTGTACAATTGCAATAAAAGGTACCGATACAGTAACAACTTCCTTCCCTCCATCAATATCGCGGGTAATTACCGGAGTGCCATTATCAATATTGATCCCTGATACAGATGATACAGATGATATATTAAGGAATTCTGCTAACATACCTCCCACCATGGAACCGTTATAATCGCTTGATTCAATTCCGCAAAATATAATATCAAACTGTTCTTTTTTAACAACTTCAGCCAGTTGGGCTGCAACATAGTATGCTTCATTTGAATCTGAATTTACTCTGATAGCATCATCAGCACCTATTGCCAGCGCCTTCCTGATTGTTGGTTCAGAAGATGCAGGACCCACATGGGCTACAGTAACCGATTTAATTCCATTGGCAGGGTCATCTTTAAGCTCCAGGGCCCGTGTGAGAGAGAGTTCATCCCATGGATTTATAACCCATTGAATTCCGGCAGTATCAATGGAAGTACTCCCTTCTCCGAATTTAATCTTTGTTGTTGTGTCAGGCACATTACTTATACATACCAGTATCTTCATCAGGTCTGTTTTTTTAGTCTTTAATTAATATTCACTATATGACAGGTGCAGTTATGCTAACCTGCGGCGGCAAATATAACAAATAATGGTTCAGCAACAAATCATGAACCTCTCATTTTTGAACATGTTCGAAACAATATCAATAACTATTAATCTGATATGAAGCACATTAATTCATGTATTTATAAATAGGCCTGGTTGCGTTCGAAATCAGCATGTAAATAAGTTAATGTATCAAACCGATTTTACGGTTTGTTTGGAAAGAATATTAAATATATACTATAAATTCGCTGCATTAAAAACAATAAATGACTATCAGGAAAGATTAATATTTACATATTAAATGATACTAATAATTATAAATAGATTCCGAACGTTAGCGAGGAATCTTAGAAATTATATTAATCATTTCCGTCACTCATAAAACAATAAATACCCGGATTAACAAGCATATTGAAAAGAATCTTAAAAACATATGGAGCTGTTTCCCTGGCTATGATTTTCTGGTCATTTTCCTTTATCTGGTTCAAATTGGCTAATGAAACATATCTCCCCCTGGCAATCGTTTTTATTAGGCTTGTAATTTCAGTGTTGCTTCTCTCTCTATTTCTTATTATTACGAAAGGATTCATAAAAATAAAGCGAGCCGACCGAAAGTACTTTCTTATTCTTGCTTTGTTTGAACCATTTTTTTATTTCCTCGGTGAAAGTTACGGGCTTACATATGTTTCAGCTACAGTTGGATCTGTAATAATTTCAACAATACCTGTAATTGCTGCCCTTGGAGCATGGATTTTTCTCAGGGAAAGACTAAGGGTAATAAATTACATTGGTATAATAGTATCATTTATTGGTGTATTAATATTTATAATCAACAGGGATGGATCAATGTCATTTAACATTAAGGGACTGGCTCTTCTATTTCTTGCTGTGGTATCGGCTGTAGGTTTTAACCTGACGCTTGGCAAGCTTGTTGGTAACTACAGCCCTGTTTTTATAGTAACAATCCAGAATATAATAGGCGTTATTCTTTTCCTGCCTGTTTTCTTGTTTACTGACCTCATACAATTAATCAATACACCATTTGTTGCCAGCAGCTTTATTCCTATTATAGAGCTGTCAGTCTTTGCATCGTGTGGTGCATTTATTCTTTTTGCATATTCCATCAGGAAAATTGGGGTGTCACGTGCAAATGTATTTACCAATTCTATTCCGGTGTTTACTGCAATATTTTCATTTTTTATCCTTGGAGATAAGCTGACTCTTCAAAATATGGCAGGTATGTTTATTGTTATTACCGGCCTTTTTTTGTCACAGCTGAATGGCAGAAATAGGAGACCTGACGAAGGGTTGATTCTTACCGGTAAAACAGCCTGATTTTATACAAACATATCATTCTCATTAATACTATTTTACGCTGTCTCTTCGTTTACATAAAATCCTGTTATATTTGATAATTAATTGGAATGGTGGTAAAAAAAATTATAAATATCTTTCTCGTAATCATTCTTGTTCAGTCGATAAAAGCACAAACAGGTGGTGATAATGTTTATGAATTTCTGAACCTGACTCATTCCGGCCTTATCTCTTCTCTTGGTGGTACAAATGTTTCTCTCGGTATTGACAATCTAAATTTACCATATCATAATCCGGCCTTGCTGAATACAAATATGAATAACAATATTGCCCTGAATTATGTGAATTATTTTGCAGGAGTAAATTATGGTCTGGCAATGTATTCAAAATCATTTCCTGGTACTGGAAATTTTGCCACGGGTTTAACCTACCTGAATTATGGTTCCTTCATTGAAGCTGATCCTTCAGGAATCATTACCGGTTCTTTTACTGCATCAGAATATGCGATGTCAATTATCTATTCGAGAAGTATTGACACACTTTTTTCGATTGGAATTAACTTGAAACCTGTTTTATCTCATTTAGAAAATTATACTTCGTTTGGATTTGCAATAGATATAGGAGGAAGCTACATAAGCCGGTCAGGACTCTTCTCTGCAGGTCTGGTAATTAGAAATGCGGGCCTCCAGGTTACCAGGTATGCCGGGGAAGAAAGACAGAAACTCCCTTTTGAGATCCAGGCAGGTGCATCACAAAAACTGGCACATGCCCCGTTCCGTTTCTCACTTACTCTTAAACATCTTGAGAAATATGACCTTACCTTCCAGTATAATGATACAATCGCTACAAATACCGACTTTCTGTTAGGTTCAGAAGTACTGGAAAACGTAATGAGACATGTTGTTCTTGGTGCAGAGCTTATTCCACACAAGAATTTTTACCTTAGTGGCGGATTCAATTACCAGAGAAGACGAGAGATGATAAGTGAATCAAAGATTTCTCTGGCAGGATTTTCATGGGGGTTCGGTATAAATACATCTGTTATGGACATTGAGTTCGGAAGGGCTACCTACCATCTGGCGGGATCATCCAGCCATTTTTCAGTAATAATAAAACCAGATCAGATCTATAACAGATTCAGAAAATAACAGTTTTGATTTTACGGCAGTAATCTGTAACTTTATACTTTATGACCCCCCATCCCCCCTGAAGGGGGGCAGTAAACCCATCCTATATTTAATTGTAAGAGTGGGTTTTAACCCCCCTTCAGGGGGGATGGGGGGTTATTTAGTATATGAAAAAACTTATAATAGCAATTGACGGATACTCCTCCTGTGGGAAAAGTACCTTTGCAAAAGAAATAGCCAAAGAATTAAGGTATATTTATATTGACAGCGGAGCCATGTACAGGGCAGTAACTCTCTATTGCCTGAGGAAAAACCTGGTTGGGATAAAAATACTGGACCTTGAGGGAATAAATGAAGAGCTGAAAAATATCCATATTGTATTTATTTTTAATCCAGATAAGGCTGAGTATGAAACATTTCTGAATTCAGAAAATGTTGAAGGAGAGATTCGGGGTATTGAAGTATCTGAACATGTTAGCAAAGTGAGCCAGATACCGGAGGTGCGTTCACATATGGTCGAATTACAGAGACAGATAGGTGTATTCAAGGGGATAGTAATGGATGGTAGAGATATAGGAACAGTCGTTTTCCCTGATGCTGATCTTAAAATATTTATGACAGCATCTGTGGAAATAAGAGCACAAAGGAGATATGAAGAACTGAAAGCCAAAGGGTTAAATATCTCTTACGATGAAATCCTTAATAATATCATTAAACGTGATATCACAGATGAAAACAGGGATATTAGTCCCCTGCAACGTGCTGATGATGCTATGTTGCTGGATAACAGCAAGATGTCTGTAAAAGAGCAAATGAATTGGGTACTTAATATCATTGAGAAGATATTAAATGACAGTAGAGATTGATAAAAGATCGGGATTCTGTTTTGGAGTGCAAAATGCTGTTGAAGTGGCAGAAAAGGCTCTTCTGAAAGGAGAAAAGGTCTATTCACTCGGTCCTATTGTACATAATGATAAAGAGGTGGAACGTCTGACTTCCCTTGGTCTTGTATCAATTGATCATGAACAGTTCAGAAAGCTTCACAATTGCAATATTCTTATCAGGGCTCATGGAGAACCCCCTGAAACTTATATAATAGCTGAAAACAACAATATTACAATAATTGAGGCAACATGTCCTATTGTTAAAAAACTACAATCCAGGATAGAAGAAACCTGGCACCAGGCAAAGAAAACAAATGGACAGATCGTGATATTCGGGAAACCAGGTCATGCCGAAGTTGTAGGTCTGCTTGGGCAAACTGAAAATGAAGGTATTCTGGTCTCCGGACCTGATGATATAAGCAAAATTAATGTTAACAGAGCTATTCATCTGTTTGCCCAGACAACAATGCAAACTACCGATTATAAGAACTTTGCTGAAGTACTACGTTCTGAAATGGAGAAAAATGGAGTCGGTGATATTAATAAATTACTGCATGTAAACAATACCATATGCGGGGAGGTAGCAAACAGGGAGCCTCATCTTAAAAGTTTTACAAGAAAACATGATGTCATTGTGTTTGTCAGCGGCAGGGAGAGCTCAAATGGGAAGATGCTTTTCGCAGCATGTAAAAGTGTTAAGCCCGATACATATTTTATATCATCACCCGATGAAATAGACAGATCATGGTTTAAAGGGAAAAAATCAGCAGGTATTTGCGGAGCAACATCAACCCCGAAATGGTTGATAGAACAGGTATATAATATAATTTCAGCGATATGACATCTTCAAAAGTGTGGTTTACAGATCTCCGGACAAAACCTTCGAGGAATCTTTTAAAAAAACTGGAAATTCTTGTGGAAAAGGCAGGTATCGAAAAAATTGATTTTCAGAAAAAATTAGTGGCATTGAAGATTCACTTCGGTGAACCTGGAAACCTTGCCTACCTCCGCCCTAATTATGCTGCATGTATTGTCAGGTTAATGAAATCAAAAGGCGCAATTCCATTCCTGACTGATTGTAATACATTATATCACGGAAGACGATCAAATGCTCCTGACCATCTGGAAGCTGCCTTTGAAAATGGATATAATCCACTTACCACAAACTGCCCGGTAATTATTGGTGATGGTATAAAAGGGACAGATTACAGGGAAATAGAATTGAATATGGAATATTGCTCAAGTGCTAAAATAGGTACAGCAATAGCAGATTCTGATATTCTGATAAGCCTGACACATTTTAAAGGCCATGAATTAACAGGATTTGGTGGTACATTGAAAAATCTCGGTATGGGATGCGCCTCTGTGGGAGGTAAATTATTTCTTCATTCGGGATCATCACCAAAAATTTATGAAGAGAACTGCACAGGATGCCGTATATGTGAAAAGTATTGTGCGCATGATGCTATTCATGTCGAAAAAGACAAGATAGCACATATCGATTATGTAAAATGTGTTGGATGCGGACAATGTGTTGCCGTGTGTCAATATGATGCCTCAAGAGTAGTATGGGCAAACTCTTCAGAAATGGTTTGTAAGAAAATCGCAGAATATGCCTTTGCTGCAATTAAAGATAAACCAGCCTTCCATATCAGTTTCATTATGGATGTTTCCCCAAACTGCGATTGCTGGGATGTAAACGATTATCCAATAGTACCAAATATAGGGATGGCCGCCTCATTTGATCCTGTTGCTCTCGATCAGGCTTGCGCGGATTTTGTTAAAGCTGCGCCTGCACTCCCCGGGAGTAAGATCTGTGACAATTATGATAAAGGAAACATGACAGGTGAAGATAAATTTAAACTTACACATCCTGATACATCGTGGCAATCAGGTCTTGAATATGCAATGAAAATTGGCCTGGGCAGTACAAATTATGATTTGATCAAAATCTGAATTAGATTTACATTTATTGTTTTTCTGATTACCTTTATTTCATCTCTTTCTGATAGGAATGAATTTAAAAGTAAAAACTGCAGGGCTATCAGTAATATCAAACAGCGCATTGATATTATTGAAGCTGGTGGCAGGCA
>CAZDOM010000044.1:0-21752 GCA_964507015.1 uncultured Rikenellaceae bacterium
TTATCTTTTCAATATTTTTTTGTTTTCGAATCATTTCATTGAATTCAATAATTCCTCTGGTTTGCGGATCTCTGGTGTCAGAATCCAGAACTTTCTCTCCCCACAGCGCATTATCAGCAATAATATAACCTCCTGGTTTCATGTTGCTTATTATAACATTGTAATAATCGACATATTCCCTTTTATCTCCATCGATATATACAAGATCAAAATTTTCATCAAGAGAAGGGATTATATCTAAAGCAGATCCGGTAAGCTGGATAATTTTATCAGTGAGTCCGGCACGATTAAAATATGATCGGCTGAACTCCTGTAGTTCATAGTTAATTTCAATGGTAAATAATTTACCGCCTTCCCTGAGCCCTTTAGCCAGACATATTGCTGAATATCCTGTATAAGTTCCAACCTCAAGTATTATTTCAGGATTTATCATCCTCGAAAGAAACTCCAGTAGCTTACCCTGGATATGTCCTGTAACCATATTGGGATTAACAAACCTTATATATGTTTCCCTGTACAGTTCAGCCAGCAGGGGATCTTCGGGGGATGAGTGTTCATCAATATATTTTTCAATCTTCCTATTCATTTTTATTTATAAATTAACATAGAAAGTAGAGAAGGTTCAAATACCTCATTTGCTATTTCAAGGAGTTGATTAGATGTTATCCTGTCGATTTTATTGCATAGCTCTTCAAGTGAGTCAACCCTGTCAAATACCATCATGCTCTTCCCAAGGCTAAGCATGAGGCTTTCATGGTTTTCATAACCTCTGGCAAGATAACCTTTTATCTGGTTTTTTGCTTTGCTTATCTGACTAGTCCCAAGAGCCTGATCTCTTAATTTATCCAGCTCTTTCATTACTATTGAAACACATTTTTCGAAGTTTCTGCTTTCGGTGCCGAAATATATAGAAAAGACCCCTGTATCGGAATAAGCATTGTATCCTGATTCAACATTATAAGCAAGACCGTTTTTTTCACGCAGCGACATGTTTAACCTTGAGTTTAGTCCTTGTCCGCCAAGTATATTGTTAAGAAGGAACATACCCAGCCTGTGTTTATTCCTGAGATTATAGGCTATATTCCCTATAATGCAATGATTCTGGTATGTTTTCTTGATTTTTGTAACAGAGCCTGGCCTGTAATTGACCTTTTCCTTTTTCCGTATTCCGTTTTTCCTGTAAGGGATCGCTCCGAAGTATTTATTAAACAGCTTGATTACCAGGTCATCCTGTATATTCCCTACAGAGCAGAATACCATACCTTCAGGATTATATTTATGTGAAACAAATCCGGACAGTGAATTCTGTGTGAATGATTTAACGGAAGCCGTAGTTCCAAGGATATTCCGTCCTATCGGATAACCCTCGAATACCTGTTCTTCAAATTCGTCGAATATCAGTTCAGCAGGATTGTCAAGGTATGAGTTTATTTCTTCGATGATTACATCTTTTTCTTTCGAGATCTCTTTTTCAGGGAAGACTGAATTGAACACAATATCGCTGATGATATCTACGGCTTTTTCAAAATTCTGGTTAAGCACCGAAGCATGGACTGCTGTTTCTTCTTTAGTTGTATAGGCGTCCAATTCTCCACCAACATCCTCAAGACTGCTAATAATATGATATGCTTTTCGTCTGGAGGTTCCTTTGAAGAGCATATGTTCAATCAGGTGTACTATACCGTGTTCTGACTCTTTTTCATCACGGGAACCGGTATTGATTAAAAGTCCGCAATGTGATATCATCCCGTTTGTTCTGTAATGAACAAGTCTGATTCCGTTTTGAAGAGTATGGTATAGCAGTTTCATTGTTTGGTTAGATAGAGTGCAAAGGTATTATAAGGTCGAATGATTCCAAACGGAATTTTTAGTGTTAAAGTTTTGCTTAGTCGAATTTGAAATTTATATTTGCAGACCAAAATAAAGGTGCCATAGCTCAGTTGGTAGAGCACAGGACTGAAAATCCTGGTGTCCCCGGTTCGATTCCTGGTGGCACCACAACCTTAAATCGCAGACCCCTGTAGATCAACGATTTGCAGGGGTCTTTAAATTTCCTGTTGACGGATTTGGTGCTGGTTTTTATAACGTGCATGTAGTCAGTGCATTACAGGTGCAAAAGCCAGACATCTTGACCACATTTAGCCGGTCAGATTACAATTAACATATATAACTATATAACACGCATTTAACTCCGGAGTTAGTGGTCAATATTATCCGGCTAAATATGGTCAAAGCTACTGGCTTTTCTAATTACAAGGTAGAGTACTCCAATAAAATTCAAATAGGAATATTAATTTTAGTATTGACCGTATTAAATGCCGGGCTTATTTTCATTTTAAATTAACAAGCCTATAATTTGTGCTTCTTCCACCAGAAGGATTCTTTTGAAGTATCCCTTTATTCAATAAATCCCGAATGTCCCTTAGTGCTGTGTCTTGAGAACATTTCGCTATTTTAGCCCATTTTGAAGTCGTTAACAGACCTGTAAAATCATCCAATAATTTATTTATCAATAGAATTTGTCTGTTATTTAGTACTTCTGATGCAAATTTTGTCCAAAGCTTGTGTTTATAAAGAACTTTTGAGAGAATAACGTCAGATGAATGTAATGTATTTTCCAGACAATTTAAATACCAGACTAACCATTCAGTAATATCAAGTGTGCCTTTTTGTGTCTTTTCTAAGATATTATAATAATCCTTTCTCGCTGATCTTATTTGGGCGGACATACTATAAAACCTCTGGGAAACACCATCAGATCTTGTTAACATCATTTCTGACAGAGCACGGGCTAGCCTGCCATTCCCATCTTCAAAAGGATGAATGGTTAAAAACCACAAATGAGCCAATGCAGATTTTATTAGTAAGTCATCCTCTGGCTCTTTATTAAACCATGTAAGAAATATTTTCATTTCTTTTCTTATATCACTCGCGGGAGGAGCTTGATAATGAACTTTTTCTTTTCCTATGGCTCCTGAAACAACCTGCATGGGACCTTTGGAATCATCTCTCCAATTACCGACGATAATTTTATACATTCCACTCCGGCCGGAAGGGAATAATGCTGAATGCCAGCCAAATAATCTGTCAGCCGTCATTGATTTGTTAAAGTTTTGGGTTGCATCTAACATCATTTCCACAATGCCGTCAACATTCCTGTCAGATGGAACAAGTCCGGAGATGTCCATTCCTAATCTTCTGGCAATTGAGGATCGGACCTGATCAAGGTCTAAAATCTGTCCTTCAATTTCGGATGATTTAATAACTTCCAGGGTCAAGGTCTCCAGGACAGCTTCATTTCTTAGTTGGAATCCAAGAGCCTCCATTCTCCCGATAAGCTTCCCCTGTAAATATCTTACTTGAGCTAAAGTTGAAATTATACTTTTGCTATCCCAATAAAAGTTTGGCCAATCAGAATGTTGATATATATAAATTTTCATTCTCTGCATGTTTTGCGGTAAATATATTAATTATTCTCCGCAAACAAAAATATTATCCGTATAATTTGCGGCGAATAAATATCTTAATCTCCGCACAAACGATCTTTAAATTTCTTATTGAGGGGATTGGCAAAGGGTTTTTAGAACCACTTTTTCTTTCGGAAATAAATTAGCATTCCAATAGCCACTGTTATTATAACACCCCACATAATAAAGTAACTGTATTTATAATGAAGCTCAGGTACTACATCAAAGTTAGTTCCATAAATTCCTGCAATAAAGGTAAGTGGTATGAAGATGACTGAAAAAACTGTCAGGAACTTCATAATATCATTAAGTTTGGTACTCATGGTTGTGTGATAAATGTTTAATTGATCAGATAAAATTTCCCGGTAATTATCTGTCGATTCCGTTGCGTGACTGATATTGTCAAGAAGTTCTTTGAAATGAACATATGTATCTTCGTTAATATATTCTGATTCCATTTTTGATAAAGCCAAAATCATCTCTTTGGCAGGATTAATGTTTTTCCGTAAATAATTTAGTTCTTGTTTATATGAATTAATCTGGTCAATGACGCTTTGGTTTGGATTAAGGAGCAGCTTCTCTTCCAGCCCCTCGATTTTATCTCCGAATTCACTTATTATGTATATGTAATTATCCACAACAATATCCAATAGAGTAAATGCTAAATAATCAGTTCCCGAATTTCTGATTCTTTTTTTCTGTGTTCTTATACGCTCTCTTACGGGTTCAAAAACATCTCCTTTCTTTTCCTGAAAGGTGAGCAATACTTTTTTAGTTATAATCAAGCTCAGGTTTTCTACTGAAATCGATCCCGTAGCTTCATCTTGCTGAAGCATCTTAATTGAAAGGGAAATACAATTAGCATACTCCTGTACCTTAGGCCGTGCTTGTGTATCCATTACACCAGCCAGGATCAGGTTATCAAAATTAAAACCAATGGCAATTTCTTCCATGATTTTTTCATCATGCAGCCCGTCAATATTAAACCAGGTTACTGTTTCCTTTTTTTGATACTTCAAGACCTCATTAACCTTATTGATTGCATTTTCTTCCAAATTATTAGCGTCAAAATCGATAACACGCAACAATACATGATCTATCTTTTTTTTGCCCCTGAAGTACAAAGCATCAGGTGACAGACCTATTTCCTTTTTCTGTTTTAATATAAATCTTCCCATGATTTCTTATTTTTAAAACTTCATTTTAGATCCAGAACTAGTTACGTTATCCATATTTTTTAATGAACCGTGCGGCTCATTTCAAAATTATACTGCGGTGAATCCCATAATATTATAATTAAAGAAGTTAAACAAATATATCTATTATATATATTGGAATCAACTATCTGACAGGTTGTGTGTTTTGAGGGTGACGTAATTGTAGACATCGGGTATTATCACCGGTGACAAAAATACAACCGAAAAATTCTTATATTGCAGTAATGGCAAATAGAACTACTGACAATGACACACTACCTCAGTATTTCATTAAGGTTCGACTATCTTCCCCTATTCATTGTTATGGGTCTTGCATGGATAATTCCAATGGCATTGTCAATTTTCCGTATTAAAAGAATCCCATCAGTAATTGTCGAAATTCTTCTTGGTTATTTTGCAGGTAAATACCTGCTTCATAATGCAAATCCTGAAAGCCTGAAAATTCTCGAATTTCTGGGACTAACCGGATTTATTTTTTTAATGTTCCTGAGTGGTCTGGAGATCGATATGGACCAGGTTATTTATTCATTTCCGCGAAGAAAGGCCAATAATAGAAATCTCACTAAAAATCCTCTGGTATTAGCAATCGTTTACTTTTGTATTACAATTATCCTGGCATATGCCGGGACGAGTCTGCTTTCATACGTAGCCGATATTCAAAACAACTGGTATTTTGCTTTGATAATGGGAACCACTTCTGTCGGTATTATATTGCCTGTGCTTAAAAACAACGGGGAAGCATCAGGATCATACGGACAGATGCTGATTATGTCTGCAGCAGTAGCGGATATTTTAAGCATAATTCTATTCACTTTCACGGCATACATATTAAAAAACGGATTCAGGATAGAGATTACATACCTGCTGTTTCTGTTTTTATTCTTTTACCTTTTATACAGGGTGGGCAACAGGCTCAGAAATGTAAAGCTCCTGAAAAAGATATCATTCCAGTTATCTCATGCTGCTTCACAACTTAATATCCGCGGGACTATTCTGTTATTGTTAATATTTATAGTAATTAGTCAGTATATAAGTCCTGAAGTAATTCTGCTTGGTGCTTTTCTGAGCGGTATACTTCTTTCTCTGTTTCTGCATAAAGGAAGATCCCTGCTTATAGTAAAACTTGATGGATTAGGATATGGCTTCTTCATTCCTATTTTCTTTATTATGGTTGGAGTAAAATTTGATCCTTCATCTTTAATGGAGTTTGAATTTAATCTTATCCCATTCCTGGTTATCCTGTTTTTTTTGTTGTTTGCTATTAAAATAATACCCTCCTTTCTACTGTTGAAACGTTTTGGATTCAGGAAAACAATCTCAGCTGGTTTTCTGCTATCATCGCGTCTGAGTCTTATAATAGCTGCCTCTGCAATTGGTCTTGAACTGGGGGTTGTTACCCCTGGTATCAATGCAAGTTTTGTAATAATGGCCGTTGCTACATGTTTCCTGGGGCCATTACTTTATAATGCCATCCAGCTCAGAGGTAAATATCCGACAGGAACGACGATAATTATTGGTGGTAGCAGTAAAGGCGTCCTCCTGGCAAGACGGTTGAATATTCATAATAAATCTTCTGTAATTGTCGAAAACGATGAAAACAGATTTAAGGACATTAGTTCTAAGGGATTAAATGCTTTATTTTCAGATGGTCTGGATCCCGGGACTTATAAGACTATAGAAATGGCGAATTCCAGTTTTGTTGTTGTTGATACTGGTTCAGAGGAGTTAAATATTCAAATTTGTGAGATGTTACGAAAAGATTTTAACCATGAAAAGATAATTTCCATGGCTAATTCGTCAAAAATTGAAGAACAACTTAAAAGACTTGATGTTGAAACAGTTGATGTGAGAAGGGTGATGGCTACAACAATTGAAACACTTATTGTCAGGCCAACAACCTATCATGCTCTTATTGAGACCTTTGAGAATTTTATGATAGATGAAATCACAATTACCAATCCTGATATGGATGGTCGCCAGGTGAAAGAGATTGCCTTTCACAAAGATGCGATACTTATAATGGCTAAAAGTGATACAAACCTGTTTATCCCTCATGGTGAAACATATCTCAGGACCGGCTATGTCCTTTATATAATGGGTACGGATACGGCATTGGAAAATACCAGGGAAAAACTGATTTGATATGAATTTTTATTATATATTTTAAGATCCGAAAATTACATATTATGGAGCCATTACTTTTTATAATAGTTGCTTTGATACTTGGGACCCTTACCAGGCATTTACTTAAGAAGATGCCAGTACCATATACAGTATTACTTGTTGTAATCGGGGTTATTCTTGGCGTAATATCACGATTTCATGTTGCTTCAGAATCAGTATTTTCTGTAGTCATGGAATCGATTTCCTGGGCCGGCTCCCTCAATCCGCATGTTATATTTTTCATATTTCTTCCCACTCTTATTTTTGAAGCAGCTTTTGGAATGGACTGGCATACATTCCGGAAGACATCAGTCAATGCAACGCTTCTTGCAGGTCCCGGATTAATAATAACACTTGCGCTTACAGCAGTATTACTGATGGGAGTGAAGGGATTAAAAATTGGATTATCTGAATGGACATGGCCTGCTGCATTTATGTTTGGTGCTCTTATTTCAGCTTCTGATCCCGTTGCCGTAGTGGCTATCCTGAAGGAGATGGGTGCAAGCAAAAAGCTTTCTACCCTGATAGATGGTGAAGCAATATTAAATGATGGTACAGCTATCGTTTTGTTCATGGTGTTTTATCTTCCGTTATCGGGTCAGACCGCTGAAATGAATCCTTTTCTTGATTTCCTGAAAGTGGCTATCGGTGGTACTCTTTTTGGACTGATAATGGCCAGGCTGGTTATGTTCTGGCTCAAGAAAGTCTTTAATGATGCAATGGTGGAGATCGTTGTCCTTCTTGCTTCAGCCTATCTGACATTTTTTATTGCAGAGGATTTTTTACATGTATCAGGTGTACTTGCTATCTTCGGATTGGGCATAACAATGGCCAGTGTGGGAAAAACACGTATAAGCCCGGAGGTTGTTAAATTCCTTCATGAGTTCTGGGAACTGGCTGTTTATCTTGCTAATACGCTGATATTCATTATTGTAGGCGTGGTGATTGCCAGCAGAGTTCACTTTAATATGACTGATTTTATAATTTTGCTGATTCTTTATATTGGAATACATGTTGCAAGGGCAGCCATGCTGGCGATACTATATCCCTTTATGAAAAGATCAGGTTACGGCTTTGATTTTAAAGATCTGGTAGTGACCTGGTATGGAGCTTTGAGAGGAGCAGTTGGACTTGCACTGGCTCTTATTGTTGCAGGTACTGAGTTGATACCGGTTGAAGTAAGAAACCAGTTTCTTTTTCTTACGGCAGGTATAGTACTGCTTACCCTCCTGGTAAATGCTACTACTATCAAGTTTCTGGTAAACAAATTAGGCCTTACAAAAATTGCCGCATCAAAAGCAATAATTATAAATCAGACTTTCAAGGCGGTAAATGAGAAAATGCAAACAAGGCTTAAGGAAATATCTTCAGAAAGATACTTTAAAAATGCTGATACTGAAGTCATAAATAAATTTTTGCCTGAATTCAAAAATATTAAAGTTGAATCAACCATTAAAACCAACGAACTTGCAGAATTGAGAAGACGTGTACTGGAGAAGGAAAAGGCTACCTACTGGGAACAGTTTGATAAAGGGATCATTAGTTCAGAGACAGTGATCAAACTCAGTGAATCGATTAGCGAGATGCTTGACAGGAACGGGAATATGCCTCTGGATGAAAGAAGCGATCTGGAGGATATGCTTCGCAATTCAAAATTTCTAAACAGGTTGCAGCGTATAAAATGGCTCTTTTATATTTATCGCCAGCTGAACTACAATAAGCTTGTATTGAGTTATGATTTTGGAATGGGATTCGTTGAAGCACAAAATGAAAACCTGGAATTGATTGACAGCTTTAAAGAATTGGATCTTAGTCCTCAGGATGAAACCAATATTGAACTACTTCGTGATGAAATAAGCCAGAACATAATACACGGACAAACATTTCTGAGGAATTTTAAGAAGTTCTATCCGGATATTTACGTTGAGGTCGCTACGAAAAAAGCAGTTCAGACTTTACTTAACGATGAAAAGTCCAAAGTGGAGGAGCTTATGGAATCAGGCAGAATAGAAATTGATGAGGCCCGGAAACTGTTTGACGGCATTGAAAAACGAATGAAAAGGATCCATAAATATCGTCACAGAGGCAGTAAAAGATAATTTTAAAACCTTATTGGGTTTTGGCCTTGGAGCTCATATTTATACAGGGTCCGTACGAAATATCAATACCACTATGAAGGAGGAGTTAGGTATTACTGAAGGCTACGGGGTTGTTTCAGTACTTCAGGTTTTTCCCTGGGCAGGGTAAAGGTAAATTTGGTCCAGACCCCCTCCTCGCTGGTAACCCATATCCTGCCTTTATGATCTTCAACAATCTGTTTAGCGATTGAGAGTCCCAGCCCGGATCCGGATTTTGTATCTTTTGGAGTATTGGATGCACGGTAAAATTCATCAAAAACATATTGAAGATCTTCTTTTGGTATTCCAATCCCCGAATCTGATATTTCAGTAATTATATGAGCCGGTTTGTTTTTAACACTCATTTCAATTTGTCCTTCGGGAGGAGTATACTTTACAGCATTGAACAAAAGATTGGAATATAATTCTTCAATAGTGTAGGGGTTACCGGTGATTGTTCCTAGTGATTTGTCAAGGTATAAGGTGAAATTTATAGATTTATCTTTTGCCAGGGTCTGAATAGGTTGGACTACCTTGTTGATCAGATCAGCCAGGGCGAATTCTTCAAGTTCATTATCATGTTTCAGTCTCTTTTTTGTAAGGTTTAGCAGGTCCTTTATAAATCCTGAAAGAAGATCCGCCCTGTTATATGCCCGGTTTGTGAATTCATCCTGTACTTCATTAAGAGATCCTGTCGATTTTGATCTCACTACCTCGAGACAACTCAGTATAGCAGCAACATGACCCTTGATATCATGGGTAACCCTTAAAACATATTCATTTTTGAGTTTATCCTTATTTTCCAGTTCAATATTGGTTTTTACATAAGTCTCTTCACTTTTAATGGATCTGTATATAATCATGTGGGAAAGACCAACGACCATTATTGATGTACAGGCAAAAACAAATCCTGTTCCGAAAACATAAAGGATATTCTTATAAAGATCGTGAGTAATGAAACCTTCAAGCGGGTAGTGGGGGATTACAGAAAAGCATTCAAGGATACCGATTGAAGCTGCCAGTATAAGTGCAAAAGCTGCATATATATAACTTTGCAGCGTGGAAAAGATTGAGCTTGCAATTATAAGGTGGAAAAAATAAAAAAGAATTAATGGACTCTCTATACCCCCTGAATAGTGAAGTATCAATGTCAGAATTACCAGATCCGTGATAATTTGAAAATGTATCTCCTGCTTTATCCGTTTTGTTACATTACTCGTCTTATCATTTACAATCTTTTTAAGGAGGATCCTGTGGAAAATATTTAGTATCAATAATACTGCAGCAAGTATATAAATCGGGATCTCTTCGACAGATATTTTCAGCAGGTTGTTTACAATAAAATTTGAGATAACAAGAACAGTAATTGCAACCCACCTTATCCTGATGAACCATTTGACAAAAAGTATATGAGCCGGAACTAATTTTTCTTCCATAGTTAAGCCGGTATATAACTGTCCAGTTTAAATGAATCCTAATATTAATGTTCAATTAATCAACTTCAAGCAGCCCGTCAACTTGTGCGAGTACTTGCTGGTCAGTAAAGTGACGTCCTTTTATTGCTGATGAAGGACATGCAGCCACACATACTCCACAACCTTTGCAAAGTGCACTGATAATATGACTATGTTTCTTTTCTTCGATGAATTCAATTGCACTGTATGGACACAGTTGATTGCATAAACGGCATCCCGAGCACAGGTCTTCGTTTACTTCTGAATAGAGTGCATCAACTTCAATTCTTTCTTTTGCTATTCTTGCGAGTATTCTTGCGGCAGCAGCTCTGGCCTGTGCAACGGAATCGGGAATATCTTTCGGGGCTACACAGGTGCCGGCTATGAATACACCGTCAGTTGTAGTTGCCACAGGTTCAAGTTTTGGATGGCTCTCTATAAACCAGCCTTCCTTGTCCTGGCTGATATTTACAGTGCGGGCTATTTCGTGTGAATCTTCACGTGCCTCCATCCCAACCATCAGGATAACAAGATCTGCCGGGATCTCAATAGTTTCTCCTGATAGTTTTTCGTTGACTTCGATGATCATTTCGCAATCATCTTTTGGTCCTGCTTTATGTATAACCGGACGATCACCCTTTTCATACATCAGGAACAGGGTTTTTGCCTCTGAAGACTGCCTGTAGAAATCTTCGTGTCCCTTACCAAAAGCATGCATATCAATATAGATATCAGAAATATAGGATTCAGGATTGGCGGATTTTATCTCGTGGGCATATTTAAGTGCAGTCATACAGCATACCCTGGAGCAATAAGTATGAAATTCCTGGCTCCGGCTTCCGACACAATGAATAATTGCCACATACTTAGGGATTTTCCCCTCTTTTGTCAGGATCCGGCCTGCTCTTATCAGTTTCTCCAGCTCAAATGAGGTTATTACATTCGGCAGTTTACCATATCCATAGTGTACTATACGTGAAGCATCGAATTCCTTATATCCTGTACAAACTACAACATTTCCTATTTCTACCTCAACGGATTTTGCAGTGTCGGCAGCTTCACCATTGGAACTCTCGATTGTTGCTTTGAAGTTTCCAATAAATCCGGTCAGTTTTGTCAGTTTTGACTTCAGGTGAACATCAATCTTTTTATTGATTTTGGTACGCGTAATTCTTTCAGTCAGAAGGTCACGTGCTGAATACAAATATGGAGCAGTCAGATCAACGCGGGCAAGATTTCCGCCAAGATGATCATTTTTCTCAACAAGATAGACTTGATTACCTGCATCAGCTATCTCGAGAGCAGCGGTCATACCTGCAATACCGCCCCCGACAACCAGTACATTGGGGCACATATCGACTGACATGTTTTCAAGTTCTTCATGAAGTTCAACACGGTTGACAGCGGCATGTACCAGGGCTTTGGCTTTTTCGGTTGCCTCTGTCGGATCAGAATGGACCCAGCTGCACTGTTCCCGGATGTTAGCCATCTCAAAAAGGTACTGATTTAAACCGGCTGATCTCAATGCATTACGAAATGTTCTTTCATGCATATTCGGACTGCAGGCAGCTACAACAACCCTGTTAAGATTGTTGTCCTTAATATCCTGTGTGATCATCTCCTGACCCGGATTTGAACACATGTATTTGTATGTCTTTGCCAGAACAACATTGGGAAGTTCCGATGCAAATTTTACCACTGCCTCCACATCTACATTTTTGGCGATATTTGTTCCGCACATGCAAACATAAACTCCTGTTCTACAATTTTTCATATGTCTGGTCTTTTATTTGACTATAACCGGGTAAGAATTTAAAATAGTTTCCTGCCGGTTGTATGCCTCACGACGTATAGCCGCAAGATACATTGCCAGCGGACGATAGATAAGATGTGCCCATTTACTGAAAGGCATTCTCAGTAACCACGGGACAACACTCATTAGATGAATAATATAGGTAATATTTGCCAATTCAAGAAGACCGGTACGATGAAAAATATGCTGAGCAACACCGGTTATTACGATGATAAATAATAAAACCACAAAAACCCAATCGGTACTGTGTGATTTTTTATATTGAATATAATGCTTCTTGAAGCGACCTCTGATGAAATAGATTGTTCCAGTTACCAGCCCAATAGTGGCGAGGTATCCGAAAAGATGTACCTGCCACTGGATTTCCGGTCCGGACTGTAGCTTTTCTATAAAGACCATCACCAGGATAAGCATTGTTACATAGCCAAGCATTAGTCCCAGGTGGATAATCCAGGGCATATAAAAAGTATGTTCACTTTTCTTCTCGCATTCTGAATATCGTTTCTGTGTAAAGAAATGCCATGGCAGCTGGTAGATCTGTTTAATATATAACCACCATGGTACATTGAATGATGTACCTTTAATCATTACCAGATACCACATATGAATGGCATTAATTACAAGGAAGACCAACAGGATTGCTCCAACCGACAGGTCAAATTTATGTATGAACGGACTGGGTAAGAAAGCTCCCTCGCCATCGTAGATGCCTATATTTCCACCGGATAGTCCATAAAATACCAGGAAAACACCGGTTATGACAGCAACCACTATTATTGTGATAACCTCGGTTAATCTTGATTTAAAAAACCGACGTGCTATCCCCGTAAAGTCGTACCGGGAAATAAGCCATCTCCGCAGGCTCATCATGGTTTCACCAGGATCAGCCTCTCTGGGGCACTGTTCAGAACACTGGCCGCAATAGTAACATAACCATGGTTCAAGCGTTGTCTCCAGTTTTTGTTCCAAACCCATCTGGAGAAGACGCATAGATTTCCGTGGAAATTTATACATCTCATCAGCATGCGGGCATACTGTTGAACAATCTCCGCACTGGTAGCAAAGCTGAACATCTTCGGCACCATAACGGTCCAGATCATCAATAAACATCGGATTTACTCTGGTTGACATAATGACCTCCTTAAATTGTATGTAATGTTTTAGCTCGGGCTTCAATTTCACTTAAAGAAAGGCTGCTAAGATGTCCGATACCTTTCCCGCTTGTAAGACTTCCCAGGACACCTGCTGCAACAGCAGAAGCCTGAGCTACTGTGTCAGGTATATCTTTGGGTGCCTGGCACATTCCTGCTACATATATTCCTCCTTTATCTGTATCTGTTGGACTGCCGTTATAATCAAGCTCGGAAAACCATCCATCAATATCTCTCTTTATTCCAAGCATTCTGCTTAATTCTTCTGTTCCGGGAGTAGGAACCAATCCAACAGCAAGTACTACTATATCAATTTTAAATTCAACAAGCCTGTCATTGAAGATATCTTCTCCGCGAACAATCATCTGTTCTCCATCCATAGCAACAGATGCCGAATGTCCCCTTACAACAAAAGTACCCTCCTGTTTGATCCTCTCCGCAAATTCCTCATAACCTTTTCCAAAGGCCCTCATATCTATATAAAACTCATAAACATTTACATTCGGCACTTTTTCCTTGATAAGATGGGCAAACTTCAGGGAGTACATGCAGCATACCCTTGAACAATAAGGATTATATTTTTTATTTCTTGAACCAACACAATGAATGAGAGCCACACTTCTTGGGGGAATCCCTTCCGGGGAGAAGACCCATTCATCCTGTTTCGTTTTTTTGTTGAATTGTTTTGTCTTTGTAACTATTCTGCCCCCTGTTGTCCCTGATGCATTTGTCAGACGTTCAAATTCAATTGAGGTCAGAACATTAGGGAAGACTCCATATCCATATTGTTCTATCTTGCTGACATCCAGAAAGTCGTAGCCCGTGGCAAGGATTATATTCCCTACTTCAATATCAATAATATGTTCTGTTTCTTTCAGGTTTATACACTCTTTGGGGCATTTTTTCATACAAACACCACACTTTTCTCCTCCTGAAAGAATATAGCTGCAACTATTTTCATCAACCAGGTATGCATTTGGTACGGCCTGAGGGAATGGTATATATATCGCTTTTCGAAGAGATATACCTGCATCGAATTCACTTTTGACTTTAACAGGACATACTTCTGCACACTGGTTACAGGCAACACATGCGTTAATATCAACATATCTTGGACTCTGTTTTATTTTTACCTTATAGGCACCCGGCTTCCCTGAGACAGAAACCATCTTGGATTTTGTTAACAGCCTGATCATCTCATGCTGTCCCACTGATACCATTTTTGGTGTCAGTATACAGGCAGCGCAATCCAGTGTGGGAAATGTTTTATCGAACATAGCCATATGACCACCTATTGTTCCGGTTTGTTCTACCAGAAATACCTGTTTTCCTGCATTTGCAATTTCGAGGGCAGCCTGTATTCCGGCTATACCCGCTCCGATAATGAGAGTAGCGTGGTTTACAGGATTACCTCCAGGTACTGAAGCAAGAGGAAATGGCACACCCATTGTGGCACAGGCTACAATTGCTTTGGCACGGTCCATTGCATTTTCTCCGCTTGCTCCATGTTCCTGAAAGGAGGCAAGCCGTATTTCGTCAGCATTCCCCCCTGCAAGTGCCATTGCCCTGGTAAAAACAGGCTTGTAATAACCTGGTATATCTCCGGCAATAACAATTCTTTCAAGCTTTTGCGCAGAAATCTGCTCCCTGAGGAATTGAACATCAGGAGGAGGTTTTATTCTGAGTATCTGTACAGTCTCAACATCAGGAAGATTTGCCGAATACTTTGCTATGGCATCAATGTTTAAATTCCTGTTGTCGTCTGTCTGGCAGAAAAAGACTCCGATTCGCATAATTACTTCGTTTATTGTTATTTATAAAATATTTTATTACAGTCAACAGTTATTAATCCCGTACAACCCTTTGTCTTAAATCACCATTTGGTTCACGTATCTCGAGGATTATAGGCATCTGTCCCGGGAAACAGTGAGTAGCACATGAAAAGCAGGGATCATAAGCCCTGAAAGCCATTTCTATCAGGTTGAGGATACCATCTGTTACTTCGACTCCCTTTTTAATAAAACCTTCTGCAGCTTTTTTAATAGACATGCAGATAGCGGCATTGTTGTTAGTTGTTCCAACTATTATATTGACTTTTTTTACAATACCTTTCTCATCTGTCCAGTAATGATGGGTAAGTGTTCCCCTCTGTGCTTCAACGATCCCTACACCCTCTCCGGGGATAGGACCCAGTTGTGCAACCAGTTCTTTACCTGTTATATCAGGATCCATGGCAAGCTCAAGACAACGTTCGGCAGAATACAATAACTCCACCAGTCGTGCCCAGTGCATAGCCAGAGTGGCATGAACAGGTTTTCCTCCAAGTGTTTCATACATTCGTTCATATTCTTTTTGAGCAAGAGGAGTAGCCATTCCATCGGAAGCATTTAATCTCGACAGAGGCGTGGCATGATAAACCCCTGAATTCTGTCCTTCAATAAATCCCGTCCATCCAAATTTTTTCAGAAACGGGAACTTAAGATAACTCCAGGGTTCGACATGTTCTGCAATATGATCGAGATACTCATTGGGGGCATATTTACATATTTCTTTGCCCTCTGTATCGACCACTCGTACTTTCCCGTCATAGAAATTGACTTTGTTGTTTGCATCAACAAGGCCCATTGAATGAAGTTTCAGGGAGTAGGGTCCATTGAGAATGAGATCGACGTACTCCTTATTTTTAAGCACAACATCCTCAAATATCTTGAGTGTGAACTGTGCAAATTCGACGAATCCGTTTGCTTTTGCAACAATATCATCTCTTTCCTGTTCAGTAAGTCCTTTTCTTACGCCACCGGGGACATTCATAACAACAAATGTCTGATGGCCGCCAAGAAGAGCCTGTATCTCCTGGGCTATCCTGCGTTGTTTAATTACTTCTGTTCCTACCTCTTTCCCTACTTTTTCTATCACCCCGAGGATATTTCTTTTTGTTGGTGGTGCATATGGACCAACAACAAAATCAGGAGCAGCCAGAGCATAAAAATGTGCTGTATGGCTGTGAATAAAATGGGCCATGTAAAATAGTTCCCGGAGTTTTTTAGCAGTGGGAGGGGGGTCAACCCCGAAAACAACATCCACGGCCTTCCCTGATGCCATATGGTGACATCCCGGGCAAACACCACATATTTTTGCTACAATAGAAGGGAGCTCTTCGACAGGTCTTCCTTCACAAAATTTCTCAAAACCTCTTAATTCAGGTACCTGGAAATAAACATTATCAACATTTCCTTCATCATTGAGAAAAATCTCTATTTTACCGTGTCCTTCCAGCCTGGTTATCGGATCTATGGTTATTCTCTTCATACTAATTTCCTCCTTATTAATGAAACAGGCAGACTGAATCTGTAGAACAGACCTGCCGGGTCAACAACATCCTCCAGGACTCTGCTGATCTCTTCAGGATCCTTTTCATCAATGATACTTGCAATTGCAGACATCATCTTTGCACCGGGATCGGTAACTCCATCGGGAGGTCCATAGCATCCGCGACAGGGGGCATTACCTTTAATACACCTGTATCCGCAACCGGAACGTGTGGCAGGGCCCATGCATAAAACACCCTGTTCCATGAAACATGTTACTCCATCATCCTTGATCTCCCACGGCCGGTAGAATTTCTTGATTTTCTTATTTTCGGATTTTTTTCTGGTACAGTCATCACATTGAGTTTTTGTACCTGCTCCGATTACGGAGCCTTTTGGAGGCAGCTCTGCACCACTTACAATAGCATTAAAGACTTCCAGCAGTCTTTCTGTTTGTGGCGGACAACCGGGTATAGAATAATCCACATCTACAACCTGGGCAAGAGACCTTACATCGTTAAAAAATTCCGGAATTTTAAGCGTTCCCTCCTTTACTTTGTATTCAGGGAGAGGTCTGACCTTACCGGGATTATCAACCGATTCACATTCAGAATAGACTCTGTTAAATAGATCTTCCCTGTTAGAAAAGTTTGCCAGTCCCGGAATACCTCCCAGATGTGAACAGCTTCCATAGGCAACAAGGATTTTACTTTTCTTCCTGAGGAGCTTTGCCATGTGTTCGTTTTCACTGTTCCTTATTGCTCCGTTGAACAGAGTCAGATCAATATGTTGATCCGGCATTTCTTCAACATCCTTATATTTGGTATCCAGAGCAATAGGCCAGAATACAAGATCGGCAGCAGCAACCACATCGAAAAGCTTCTCATGCACATCAAGTACCGATACGCAACAGCCTCCACAGGCAGCTGCCCAGTAGACAGCAAGTTTCAGTTTTGGTTTTGATCCTTCCATCTGGTAAATATTATTTGTTAAGTTAATACTGCCATGGTATCTTTGATTTTACAAGGACCCATCTTGGTAATTGTTTCTGAAAAGCTGTTGACAAGTTCGGCAAACTGCTTACCTTCGCTGGCACTTATCCATTCAAGTTTCAGCCTTTCTGTTCCGATACCCATCTGCTTTATGTATTTCTGCAGGAGCAGGAATCTTCTTAGACACCTGTAATTACCCTCCTGGTAGTGGCAGTCACCAGGGTGACAACCACATATCAGCACCCCATCTGCCCCTTTGATAAATGATCTGAGGACAAAGGTTGGTTCTATACGCCCTGAGCACATAACCCTGATGGCACGTACATTTGCTTTATATTGCATTCTTGATGTTCCGGCAAGATCCGCGCCCGTATATGAACACCAGTTGCAGAGAAATGCGACAATCCTTGGTTTGAATTCCATTTAGTATACTGATTATAAATTAAACATTATGAGTTTTTCATTATGCATAAAATGTCTTATATGCGTTAATGGCATGTGAAGAAATGATATATAACCGTTATAGAAGATTTTTAAAAGAGATAGCCGTGAAAGAGAAATGTTAAAACTGTGTAAAAGAATGTTTGAAATGGACAATTCTGATACACAACAAATTTTCATTTTATATTTAAAATACTGTAACAGAAAAAATAAAATTCTTTTAATTCCAGTACTCAGATTCTATTCTTCTTTTTCTGGCCAGTTACGCCATTTGCTTACTTTTTGTTCTAAAAGACTCTCAACCTTGAGATAAAGTTCTTCGGATTTGACAGGTTTATCAAGGAAGGCATCCACAGGTAAATACTCACCATCTGTTTCGGGTGAGATATTGAAAAAAGGCTTTTCCGTGTTTATTGCTGTTATCATCAGTACAGGGATGTCAGCAAAACTGCTTTCACTTCTTAAACGTTGTGCGAAATCAAATCCCTTTGATTCACCCTTACTGCCAAACATAACATCAAGAATTATCAAATCAGGTTTTACCTGTTTTAATTTTTCAAATCCTTCTTCAGGATCATATGCACCTATTGCAGAATATCCTCTGTTTTCAAGAATTTTTGTAATTGCTGCAACCAGATCTGTATCATCCTCAATTACCAGGATTTTTGGTTTCTCATCCATTTAAAAGACCTCCGTTTTAATTAACAGAAAATATCGGAAAGTACTTGACAATGCTGATAAAAATTATTACAATAAAAATGCTTTTTAAAAAAGCCTATTTAAGAAAAAAATACAACAAAACAAATGATATTAAATACTTTCTTGAATTAATTTGAATTTTCTCTATTCATCGGAAATACCAACCAAAAGTATATTTAAAGACAGGTCTCTCTTAACTGCATTTAATAAAGTCAGTTACAGATTTGTATCAGAAGGTCTGTCACTTTTTTTAAAATGGAAGGATACTTATGAGATATGGCAGGAGTAAATTCTTCATTGAATACCATATCTTCAATTATCTCGATTGCAATAATATGTAAATCATCAGGTAGATCAAGCTGCAGAATTTCACCAAGTTTCAGTGCAGTAAGAAAATATACATCATGAAGGTTTGACAGGTGTGATGTATCCCTGTAATCAGATGGTTTAAAATAGTAAACATCGCCGGGCATACCATTTCTTGTTCGTATAGCATCTATAAAAACTACCCTGGAGTAACCCTTGATATTTTCCATTATCTCCAAACCTCCGCTGAATGCTATATCATAAGTTATATTCGGCCCGATATTCTTTTGAGAAAGATCCCGTACAATACGGGGACCTATTCCGTCGTCTGTAAGAATATCGTTTCCAAGTCCGAGAATAAGGGTCTTATTTTTCATATTACAAGATAAAAATCTGTAACTAATTTAAAAGAATTCCCCGGAACTAAGTTATTATTTAAAGTTTAGAAAATATTTTTATCAATATCCAAAAGGATCAGCAGCGATTATTGAACGGCTGAAAAGAATCTTTGGGCCCTGGTTAACTTCAAAACCTGCATTCATCAGTTTTCTGATCATCTCTTTAAAAGCTTCCCGGGAAACATGAAAAGATGGCTCAATAATACATATTTTGCCTTCAGGTTTTAACATTGCTTTCATCTCTTCAAAGAGTTTGTTGTGATCTTTTATCTCATGCACGACATAGAAAGCCAGAATAAAATCCACATTCGATTTTAATCCTATCCTGTCAGCTTCACACTTGTGTAATTCAATTTTCTTTTCCAATAGTGTGCCACTTATTTTCCCTTTAATATTTTCAAGCATTCCTTCCTGCAGATCGGCTGCGATAATCTTACCATTTCCATTAAGCATCTTTGCTATATCAATAGTAAAAAAGCCGGGACCGCATCCAAGATCAAGTACAGTCATCCCCGGCCGGATAAATGATTTCAATATCCGTCGGGGATTCTGTACTAACTTCCGAAGCCTTATATCCAGGCTTCCGGCCTTTTCGACAGGATACACCCTGTTATTTCTTTTTACCTGTTCCATTTTACACCGGCTCAGCAGTTACAATATTTTGATCCTCTTTGGGTGTCTGTTTGAACTTACTGTGGTATTTTTTCTTCCAATTTTTATCATGAGAATGATGAGATCCGGGGGCAATACCTGTAAGGAGAATTTTTGACAGGAAGAATATTCCGACAGTCTGCCAGAAGGTAAGTACCGGCCCGTTAAACAGTTCCGGGATCAGCCAGTTCCAAAGTGCCTGAACACCGAAAACAACTCCAATCATGAATCCTACACCGAGAATTCCAAAACCTACATACTTTAATACATTTAACGCTTTCATACTAGTAATTTTTTAAAAGTTTATACAATTCGTTTAATTTTCTCCTGAGAGCAAGTACAGCATAGCGTTTCCTTGAGATGAGGGTATTGATTCCGACACCGGTTTTTTCAGAGATCTCATAAAAACTCATATCCTCAAACTCGTTGTCAACGAACACACTTCTCTGCTCAACAGGCAATTCCGACAGTGTCTCTTCAATGGTCTCCCATATCATTTCCTTAAGTTCTTCATCCTCGGGAGTATTCCCAACAGATGGCAATATTTCCTCGAGTTTAAGAGGTCCCTCTTCATCATCAGCTGCATTTTCGCGGTAGCTGAGTGTAACAGGTCTCTTCTTCCGGAAAAGATCCTTGATACGGTTATCTGTGACCCTGTAGAGCCAGGCTGTCAGACTTTCAAGTCTCCTTATGTCGTTAAATCCAATGGTCAACTGATAAAACACATCATGCAGGATGTCCTCGGCTTCTACCCTGTCGGGGATCCTTTTCCTTATATAACCGAGCAACCTGTTTCGCTCTTCTTTATAAGCTGATGTGATTTTCGCTGACTCTTTTGGACTCATAACAAAGGTTCTTTACTAGTATAGACGAAATAGCCTCTGTAATATTTTAAAAATTTTCAGTGGAGCTGATTCCCATAGCAGGAATAGACATTGTTATTGTCCATGCAGTGAGTTGATTCTTTTCAATATACTTTGCTAATGGTGAATCCGGTTGGTGGTTCATCCTCAGATCCCGCAAAATCAAATGTCCCGACAAAAATATTCCCGGTTTCATCCACAACAATATATTTTGTCATTGCTCCTCCAGGCCATGAAGGTACCGGGATATCATTCAGGATTGTACCGTCTTGCTGAATGACCTTTATGAATGCTCCCTTTGAATATTGAGCCCCCGGAGCCTCTTCCTCATTAGTAAGAATATAAAAGTTGTTATTATCGTCAATATCAATTATATGAGAAGAACCGGCCGGAGATTTGTACATGTAACTGGTGATAACATTTCCCTGCGAATCAGACAGCGTTGCTTCCTGTCCTTCTGATACAATGGAATAACAGTTCCCTTCTGTGTCAAATATATACTGATCTGTAGAATTATATGGAGAACTTTTTAATAAGTGTATTCCGTTCACATCTTTTTTATATATATAAAATATATTATATTCATAATCAGGTATTATAGGATTCTTCTCATTGTCAAGTGTAATAATATCCACATATCCGAATTTCCCTTTCTCTGTATCGGATCCGGTAATTATTTCTATAATATCTTCAGTTTCTGAATCTTCGACAT
>CAZDOM010000045.1:0-21281 GCA_964507015.1 uncultured Rikenellaceae bacterium
CCCCCCTCGAGGGGGGAAAATTCTGGCAGGGATTTTGATATGATTCATAATCAGACCTGAAACTAAAACATACTAAAAATAAACAGTAATTATTTAACTCCTAATCTTAAAATCATGAAACCTAAAGCATGTAAACAATTGACAATCATTGGATTATTATTAATCCTTTTCTCGGGGTATGATCTTGATGGCCAGGATTCCATTGTCCTGAAATCACAGATGCTGGATGTGAAACTACAGCTTCTCGATTCAAAGCTCGATCTGCTGGATACCAAGATCAAGCTGTGGGAGGCCAAACCTAAAGAGCTTGACATTAAGCTTAATGAAATCGACAGTAAAGTAAATTCTATGGATTTTGATCCCGGGGCAATGACAAAAAAGATCAATGAAATGGATTCACTCATGAAGATACCCCGGACTGAGGCGGTACCTGTTGAGATATATCAACAACCTGTTATTGAAGATGAACCTGTATTCAATACAGATTTTAAATCTGCAATCATGCTTGATCCTGTAAGACTTATGGAGGGAACCTTTCTTTTGTCTTATGAAAGGATACTGACTCCTTCAGTCTCTTTTAGTGTAGGAGGAATGGCAACCTATTCGACCAGCCAGGGTATTTCGAACTACTATTTCACCAATCAGGATTTTGCAGCTTTTAATTCATCAACAAAAGAGTATTATACATACCGGGGTGAGGTTATGTCCGGAGGGGGATTGAATTTACAATTAAGGAATTACCTGATGGCCAATCACCCCGGAAGAAAAAAAGCTCCTTTTGGATTATATGCAGCGCCTCAGCTGATGTACAGAAGAATTACAATAAAAGGTTCCAATCAGGAATATATTGAAACGGAACCTGATGTATGGGGGTGGCAAACCATAGAAATTATTCAAAAGCTGAATATTTATGCCGGTGGCGTCATCCTGGGATTTAAAGTACCTCTTTTCAATGCTCTTGCTATCGATATCTTTGCTGGTGGAAATATTAAACTCAGCGGCTATAAGAACGAACAAGGTTTTACAAAATACAAAGACTGGTTTAATATTGATTTTTCGGGGGTTTCGCCGGTTGCAGGTATTGCGATAGGGATATTGAAATAATTAAGGAGGCCGGAGGGATTAATTAGGCCGCTGAGCCTTTGCGTCTTTACGCCAATTTCTTATACTTAATCCTCTTCGGCGTGGTATCTGTTACTCTTTTCCGGTAGTTTTCCTCATATTCGGAATAGTTACCCTCAAACCATACAACTTTTGAATTACCTTCAAAAGCCAGCATATGTGTTGTCACCCTGTCGAGGAACCACCTGTCGTGTGATATTATCACAGCACAGCCTGCAAAGTTTTCCAGTCCCTCTTCAAGGGCTCGTAATGTATTGACATCTATGTCGTTTGTTGGTTCGTCGAGCAGCAGGACATTGGCTCCTGACTTAAGAGTAAGTGCGAGATGGAGTCTGTTTCTTTCACCTCCGGACAGGACTCCGCATTTCTTTTCCTGGTCGGCACCTGTAAAATTAAAACGGGCTACATAAGCCCTGGCATTTATAAACCTGTTACCTACCATTATATCCTGCTGACCTCCTGATATTACCTGGTATACAGTTTTTTCGGGATCAATTTCAGAATGAGCCTGGTCGACATATCCAAGACTCACTGTCTCTCCAATTTCAAACACCCCGTTTGTAGGTGCTTCCTGTCCCATTATCATCCTGAAGAGAGTAGTTTTACCGGCTCCGTTTGCCCCTATAACACCTATAATACCATTAGGAGGAAGGTTAAAATCGAGATCTTCAAAAAGAAGCTTGTCTCCGAATGATTTAGCAACATGAGATGCTTTTATTACCTTATCTCCAAGTCGTGGTCCGTTAGGAATGAATATCTCGAGCTTTTCCTCTTTCTGTTTAACATCCTGGTTCAGCAGGTTTTCGTAGGCACCAAGTCTTGCCTTTGATTTGGCATGACGTGCTTTCGGTGACATCCTTACCCATTCAAGTTCTCTTTCCAGTACTTTACGCCGTTTTATATTCCCTTTTTCTTCAACTTCCAGACGTTTTGCTTTCTGTTCCAGCCATGATGAGTAGTTACCTTTCCATGGGATACCCTCACCCCTGTCAAGTTCAAGTATCCATCCTGCAACATTATCAAGAAAATATCTGTCGTGGGTTATGCAAATGACAGTTCCCTGGTATTTTTTCAAAGTAGTTTCGAGCCACTGTACCGATTCAGCATCGAGGTGGTTTGTCGGTTCATCAAGAAGCAGAATATCGGGTTGCTGGAGCAGCAGACGGCACAAAGCGACCCTTCTGCGTTCACCTCCTGAAAGTATATTAACCTTTGTACCAGCCTCCGGGCAACGAAGTGCATCCATAGCTCTTTCGAGCTTGTGTTCAATATTCCATCCGTCAACATAATCTATCTTCTCCTGCAGTATTGCCTGCCTGTCCATAAGCTGCTGCATTCTGTCGGCATTTTCATAAACCTCCGGATCTCCAAAGCTATTATTTATTTTTTCATACTCCTTAATCAGGTCCATGGTGTCTTTTACACCCTCCTCAACTATCTCCTTTGTTGTTCGTGAATCTTCAAAAAGGGGATCCTGCGGCAGATGTCCTACAGAGTAACCGGGAAGAAATGTCACTTCACCCTGGTATTCTTTCTCCCTGCCCGCAATGATCTTCATCAGGGTAGATTTCCCCGACCCGTTAAGTCCTATAATACCAATCTTGGCTCCCAGAAAAAATGATAAAGAAATATCTTTAAGCACCTGGCGGTGAGGTGGAAAGGTTTTCCCGACACGATACATTGAAAAGATTATCTTATTGTCGTCAGCCATATATTTAAATTTTTCTTCAAATATATAAAATGTAATAGGGACGATGTATGTAATAATTTATGAATATCAGCCCGGAGGGCTGCAAGTCCAATAACCCCGGTTAAATCCGGGGTGTTTATGTAGTAACATTTTACAACCCCGGAGCGGGTTGAATAAAACTATTATTCAACACCTCCGGTGTTGCAATCCAGGTATGTCATATAACCACAGATGTTACTGTGGTTATTGGATTTTGACGCTTCAGGCGTCAGATATTCCGGCCCAGACAGAGTTGCTAAAAAAGGGGAGGTTTTTAAGACAGCCTCTTATAATTCCTAACTAGAAATATTTACTGTTTCTCAAACAGTTTTACTGTTTCGTCCTGCAGGAGTACCCACAGTGAATAGACCCCTTTGAGAGTACCGATAGGGATATTCAGGCATCCAAGGGCGGCAACGACAATTACCAGGTACCTTGCCCAGGTTTTGTAACCCATAAGGCCTATTCCTCCGACAAGTCCAAGTGTAGACATAAACCCTATCAACAGTGGCAGACTTACTGCCAGAAAAGTCAGCACTACTGTAGGTATCTCATCATTGCCTACAAATCCCCTTGCAAAATTAAGTACAAAGAAGACTGACAAGGCCCCGATAAGTCCCAAAACTCCGAATGCAATATGAATTACCCCGACAACAGTAACATGTTTCTTCATTTTTTCTGATTCAGTGTTTTTTACTTCTTCCATGGTAAACGTAATTATTAGTTAGAATTCATTTTCATTCCTGTTTAAATGACTTACAATTTAATGAATTGATGCATTAATTACCCAAAAAATAATATATAAGCAACCTTTTTAAAATATTTATACACTATTATGAAAGAGTTTCTTAATTTTGAAGAGAAATAAAAATAGTATGAAGAGAAAAATCAAATATGCGGCAGCACTTCTGTTTTTAGCCTGGGCTGCAACTTCATGTGAAGCCCTTTCAGATTGCAAATTCTGCCGTATGGTCATGACAGATGACACAACCGGGGATGTAACATATGGTAACGAGACTGAATATTGTGGTGCAGAACTGATTGCTATTGAAGCTAAAGGTCCTACTTCTGTAGGAAATACAACCACAACCTGGGATTGTCGTTAATATTTGACTCCTATCAGGGTTACATCATCTACCTGGGAAGAGTCACCACGCCATTCTTCAAATATTTCATTCAATCTTTCTGCCTGTTTCAGCATAGGAGTGTTACTCATTGATACCAGGGTCTCTTTCAGCTGCATTGACATGAATTTCTTCTGCCTGGGACCGCCAAACTGATCTGCATAACCATCAGAGAAAATATAGAATCTATCCTCCTTCTTAAGGTCTATTTTATGCAGTGTAAACGGTTGCATCCTGTAATGGATTGCTATTGGCATCTTATCACC
This sequence comes from uncultured Rikenellaceae bacterium, assembly GCA_964507015.1. Taxonomy (GTDB): domain Bacteria; phylum Bacteroidota; class Bacteroidia; order Bacteroidales; family VadinHA17; genus LD21. The sequence goes on from CAZDOM010000045.1 coordinate 4,242, forward strand.
CCTGTAATGGATAAGTTCACCTCCTCTTACAAGATAGAGAGGGCTGTTTGCTCCGGAAAACCATAAAGTATCAGAGTCAAAATCGACTGTACAGATAGCTATATCCATACCATCCTTAATAGAATCTTCATCAGCAACCTGTTTCAATGATTTTATAACACCCTGTCTCAGGTTCTCAGCTATCTGATCAGGCATAATAATGCCTTTGCTGTTAACAATTTCGTTGAGCATTGTTACGCCCAACATACTCATAAATGCCCCCGGAACACCATGTCCGGTACAATCGGCACTTATTATGATCTGTTTGTTCTCAACAGAACTTACCCAGTAAAAATCACCGCTCACTATTGCAAGAGGCTTATACAGTACAAAATGTTCCAGTTTATCACTGAATAATTCAAGAGAGGGTATCAGGGCCGTTTGTATCCTCTTGGCATACTCAATACTGTCAGTAATATGTTTTTTCTGGTAAGCTATCTGGTCCCTCTGGGCAGCAGCCAGGTCGCGTTGACGCTCAATCTCATCTTTCTGAAGCGATATGGTTCTGTTCTTCTCTTCGAGTCTTATGTTTGCCTCTTTCTTGATCTTATAACCTCTGTAAATATAATAACCCAGAAAACTGACAAGCAATAATGCAAACAGGACAAAATAGAGTATCAGTTTCTGTTTTTCCAGGGTGGCCAGCTGTACCTTTATTTTGTCTTCCTGTTCACCTATCTTTTTCAGCTGTTCATCGATCATCATTAGCTGACCGGTAATCTTTTCTTTCTGATTTGCAAGGGTATCCTTCTGAACCTGAACATCTTTCTGCTGTATCAGTATTGTATTCTTCTGTGCTGAAATTTCCGTCTGCTGACGGCTAATCTGCCTGAACTGATTGTCGAGAACTTTTTGTTTTTCATTTAATGTTTTTTCCTTCTCCGAGATCTCCTTATCAAGACTGTCGAGCAGAGCTTTTTGTTTAAGTATCTCCTGTTTTTGAATACCTATTGTCTCAAGCTGCTGCCTGATAGTCTCCTTTTGTACCGCTATTTCCTTGCTGGCAATATCGAACAGATTCTCCCAGTCCTCTTTTGTTTTTATAGCCATAAAGAGAACTTCCTGGGGGATATTCATTCCAGCTCCCTTAACAGCTTCTTCATTAATATCATAGCGTGGCTTACCGTTTACAACAATAAAATTGAGCATCGACTCCCGGAATTCATATCCCTCAGTGATCAGCATTGTCTGATGCCCTTCAATTTTGTCTTTTATTTTGTTTATATTGAATTCCGCTGTTTTGTTGAGATAAAGTACCTGGGTATGGGTAATACTTTCTATATTTTTAAATCCAACTATAACAACAGGTTTATCCTGAATTGTTGTCCGGGTTTTTGCCAGGTTTCCCAGTTCATATATAAGATCGTAATCTCCAAGCATAACCCCGATCTTGAAATTTGATGAATCTGCAAAACCTGGGCCATAATCAATATATCTGGAGAGATCAAAAATATAAAGAGCTCTGGTGGGATTATCAAAGCCTTCCTGTCCGTAGGTATTAAATACCTGTAATAACGCTATAAGAATAGTGATGACAGTTTTTAAAATTCGGGATTTGCTAAGCATGGCTGGTAGAATGAATATATCTACGAAATTGCAAATTATTATTGAAGTTTGCAAGTGCCTTTTTACCCGGGGAAATTGTAAGTGTTGATAAATTGTTAATAACTGATCCGTTTGCAACCATCTTCCTGTGTTTCTTGTCGTAATTTTATGAAAAGTTTGCTCATAAACCATAATGGCACTGAATATCAGCGATTTACAGCTTGAAGACAAAAAGATACTGATTGTTGAGGATGACCTTCCGTCAATAAAATACTACGAAACTCTTCTAAAAAGTTCTGGCGCGGATATAAGTATTTTCCGTAATGGGAAAGAATTTATCGATTTCATTAACAGCAATGAGACAAGCAGGATTGATCTTGTTTTCATGGATTTCCTGATACCCCTGGTAAATGGAATTGAATGCCTGAGAATATTCAGGAAGAATTGGAAAAGTGTACCGGTACTAATGTTGACTGCCTATTCCTCAGAACAGTCAAAAACAGAAGCCTATCTTGCCGGATGTAACGAATATGTCCTTAAACCGATCTATCCTGAAAAGATCTTTTTCCTCATTGAAAAGTATCTGAAGCAGGAGGTCCCCACCTCTTTTATTTAACCACTTTGCTCCCCCCTATTTTGAAGAGAGCTTCTGAGTCATCAGATAGCGTGAATAATAATCTTCCAGCCTCGTATTTATTAGATCAGCAAGTTCTTTTTCGCCAAATGTTTCACAGGCTATTGCAGTTCGTGATGTATACTGGATAGCTGTCTGAATTTCATATTCGGCAGAGCTTATCACGTAAGGAGTCTGTTTCAGGAAATAATCAAGCTGATCAAAGTAATAATTGCTTAGTGCCGTTGTCATTTCAACAGCTTTACCGGTAGCTCCTGCCTGGAAATATGCTTCAACGAGATCCGGCACATACGGATCATATGGGACCCTTTCAAGCGGGAGAACCTCCATGCAATGATCAAGAACGTTTATTGCTTTCTCATTTTTACCCTCTCTTGCAAGTGCTTTTGCAAGTCTTGCATAATTGAGTCTTGCCCGTATCACTATTAATGTACGCCTGTGATGATAATCAATATTAACCCGCGGATCATTTGCACCTCCCCATACGAATTTATTCATCATATTGTCATAGAGGATGTCTGTATCAATACGCCCGTAGTTAAGCCAGCTTTTATTTTCAGTTTTTATCGGTACAAGTCTGTATGCGAGTCCCTCAAGCTGGAAATACTCTTCAAGGCCAAGTGCATCATTATGATAACCGGTCACATAATAAATCGGCCGCTCCCAGTTATTATGAGCAAGGATGTCAAGGACTATAAGCTGGCTCTTTAAGATTGAGTTACCTTTGAGCTTAATATCAATATAGGGTACTATTTTGGCTGAATCTTCCGGTTTTACTGTACCGGATTCTATCACTTTTTTTGCATCAACCGGCAGGCGTATTGTGCGTGAGGGTATTATATCAAGTACCTCATTTTGAGAGATCTGTATTTTTGTCGCTTTGTTTTCGCTGTTTACCCAGTCGATAATAGTACTTACATCAACAGGATCCTTTGTTTTTTCAATTATAAATACCTGGTTGTTAACTCCATCATAATATTTCTTTGTTGGTAATGTAACAGGCAGCGGCTCTGATTCATATGTTTTAAATTTCATCTGGTCGATATACCAGTCGGTATTCAGAAGCATAAGGTTACAAACACGGACGTCCGTTCTTTTACCTTCAACCTCCTGTGCATACCATAACGGAAAAGTATCATTATCCCCGTTAGTAAGGAGGATAGCATCCGGGGCGCATGAATTAAGGTAATTGAAAGCGACATCACGGGCCAGGTACCTGTGTGACCTGTCATGATCATCCCAGTTTTCCGAAGCCATCAACAACGGAACGGCTGCAAGGCAAAAGATTCCGGCAAGAGGTGCTGCAATTTTTTCACTGGTGATTTTTGTAATCCCTTCAAAAAGTGCGAGCATTCCCAGGCCAATCCAGACCGCATAAAAGTAAAATGATCCTACATATGCATAGTCACGTTCCCGGGGTTGATTCGGATACTGGTTTAGATAAAAGACAATAGCAATACCTGTCATTATAAACAGCAGCAGGATTATCCACCAGTTTTTATTATCACGGTTGAGCTGGTAGAATAGCCCTGCCAGGCCAAGGAGGAATGGCAGCAGGTAGTATTTGTTCCGTGAAGTATCATCTTTATATCCTGCCGGCAGATCAGTTGTTCCTGACCTGGATTGATCGAGGAATTTAATACCGGTAATCCAGTTCCCGTTAATAGCACCGCCGGTACCCTGAGTATCATTTTGTTTTCCAACGAAATTCCACATAAAATACCTGAAATACATATACCCGAACTGGTATGTGAACATAAATTTCAGGTTTTCACTGTAGCGTGGTTTTTTAATTGTTACCCTTTCCCCTGACTGATCGGTGACCTGTATCGGTATACCTTTGTTGCCACCCCATTCCCTGTATATATCATCATGACCATTTTCGCTCTGGTCACTCCACATCCTGGGGAAAAGTGTAATAAATCTTTCATCGTAAATGCGTTCAAGCCGGCGATGTGTTACTACGTATTTCCCGTCCTCCAGGGCATAAACAGGTTTACCTTCACCATAATCTATAACCGGCGCATTGTAATATGGACCTTTAATTAAAGGACTCTGTCCATACTGTTCCCTGTTAATATAATATAATAAATTGAAAGCATTGCTTGGATTATTCTCATTCAGAGGAGTATTGGCATAAGCCCTTATCATAATAATTGCCGTGGACGAAAATCCGATCAGTATAACCATTATGGCTGTAAGCATTGTATTAAGAACCACACGATCCCTTGAGGATATATACCAGATAAAAATTGCCACCAGGATCAGTAAAAGTATATTTACAAAGGCAGAACCTGATACTATCCAGAAACCTGTAAGGGAAAGGGCTGCAAAAGAGACTATGCTGTTCCTCGTCCTGTTGTTTGAGTTCAAAGAAAGTTTTACAGCAATGATAAAGGTTGCAGCTAAAAGCAGCATATGAAAGATTGCTCCGCTGTTTGCCGGAAAATTGAGCGAGTTAACAAAGAAAAGATCCAGTTTTGAAGATATTTTTATAGTCCCGGGTAAAATTCCCCACAGCAGCAATGCCAGTATAATAAATGATGAAGCAATTGAAATCGCAATACCTTTCCATGAGAATTTAAATTTCCTGAAATAATATACCAGGACAATAGCGGGCAGTGTAAGGAGGTTTAGTAAATGCACTCCTATTGACAGGCCCATAAGGAAGGCAATCAGAATTATCCACCTGTCAGCATATTGTTCATCAGCAATATCTTCCCATTTCAGGATTGCCCAGAATACCGCTGCCGTAAAGAAAGAAGAGGTTGCATACACTTCTCCCTCAACAGCAGAGAACCAGAATGAGTCGGAAAAAGTAAATGCGAGTGCTCCTGTTACTCCTGCAGCCATAATTGCCATAATCCTTGCAGGACTAAACATGTTTTCATTCTTTACAAGGATCTTCCTGGCCAGATGGGTTATGGTCCAGAAAAGGAATAAAATTGTAAAAGCGCTTGCCAGGCCTGACATGCCATTTATCATAACGGCAACCTTTGAAGTATCACCCCCTGCAAAAAGACTGAAGAACCTGGCCAGTATCATAAACACCTGACTTCCGGGAGGGTGCCCTATTTCAAGTTTGTATGCCGAGGCAATAAATTCACCACAATCCCAAAGACTGGTTGTGGGCTCAAGTGTAAGAAGATATGTGACAGCAGAAATTAAAAAAACTATCCACCCTGTTATATTGTTGATAAATCTGAATTGCTTCATTGATTTAAAATTGATTCAACCTGCCGCTAACGGATCAATTGACGAAAGTAAGGATTTTTTTCTTACAGTGACTATCTGTTTCCACCTCGCATAATTTGCTATTTTTGAGTCATGATTAATATGAGCAGACTTATACTTTTAATATACTCACTGCTTATTTTTCTCGTTCCACAAGTTGCCTCAGCCCAGTACTACAATACCGGGCAGGATCCAGCTTCACTCAAATGGCTTCAGATAGAAACGGGGAAATTTACAGTAATTTATCCTGAGACATATGGTTCAGAGGGTATTAAGTTTGCCCGAGAACTCGAAAAAGCCTATTCTGAAATATTCTCATCCTTCCCCGAGAAAAAACTGGAAATTCCTGTTATTATTCACAACCATACCACCCAGTCAAACGGTTATGTGGCGTGGGCCCCCAAAAGGATGGAGATATATCCCACCCCGGGGCAGAACAGTATACCTCTTGAACATAACAGGCAGCTGGCACTTCACGAACTGACACATGTAATGCAGTTGCAGTCTCTGAATACAGGATTTACGAAATTCATGTCCTGTTTTTTCGGAGAGCAGTTCCCGGGTGCAATATCTGCCCTCTTCCCCCTCTGGTTTATTGAGGGCGAAGCTGTTTTCAATGAAACATTATTTACTGAATCAGGAAGGGGAAAAGACCCGGGATTCCTGAATCTTATGAAGGCAATTACTGTTGAAAAAGGTAAAATGTATAAATACGATAAACTGTTTAACGGTTCTTATAAAAATTATACTCCTGATTATTACCAGTATGGTTATCTACTATATACCTGGGGATTGTTAAATAGTGATCCCGGTATCTGGAAAAATGTTCGTGAATTTACGGCAAGTCAGCCCTTTACATTGAACCCTGTCAATATAAGCCTGACAAGAAGTGCAGGACTTACTAAAAAGAGACTTTTTGACCGGGCCTTTAATACTCTGGGGGAATCATGGAAAAATGATCTTGAAAAATCCAATGCTAAAGAATACGAACCGGTAAATCCGCCAGTGAAAAGAGGTTATGAAAGTTTCTATTCTGCTGTTTATGCCGGCTATGATTCTTTGATTGCGGTTAAAACCTCACTGGCTGATCCTGTTTCTTTTGTACTTATAAAACCTTCGGAAAAAACAATAAAAAATTTGTTTGTCCCGGGTAGAATGTACCCATGGGTTATCTCTTACGGTAAGGGTAAAATTGTATGGGTGGAATCATTAACCGATCCAAGATGGATAAACAGGGACTATTCAGTAATAAAAATGTATGATATCAATAACCGTAGAGTACAGCAGCTTAGCTACCTGTCGAGATACCTTGCGGCGTCCATTTCTCCTGACGGAAAGATTATTGCAGCAACAGAAAATACTCAAGACAACAGAAATAACCTGGTCTTTGTTGATCCTGATGATGGGACAGTTATTAATAGAATTCCTTCACCCGGAAATCTCTTCTTACAACATCCTGAATGGTCCGCCGACGGGAAAAAACTTACTCTTATTTCGCTGGGAGAGGAGGGAGAGGGGATCCTTTCATGGTCATATGAAAACCAGGAGTGGGAAATACTTGTTAAAGAAAACAGATTTGATATTCAATCAACCTTTCTGAGAAACGATTCATTATTCTATACAAGTTCAGTATCGGGAACAGATAACATCTATCTGCTTGAAGAAAATGGCACATTATCAGCTGTTACATATTCTAAATTCGGGGCATCCGATTTGAATATTAATGGCAATACTGTCTTTTTCAGCAATATGACCTCCACGGGTAACGAAATATGTTTTGCTTCACTTGATGAGACTGAAGAAATAGGAAATCCCGCCTCTTTACCTGCTACATACCTTATTGACAGTTACAAGAAACCGGATATTGATAAAGAGAATGTTCAGGCAGTTGACTATATACCCGAACCCTACAGGAAGTGGAAACATCTTTTTAATATTCACAGCTGGATGCCGCTATATGCTGATATTGAGGCTATTCAGGAGGATCCTGCCTCTATAAGACCCGGGCTTACATTGATGTCACAGAATCAATTGAGCACACTTACAACTTCAGTTGGTTATGAATATTCCACAGATCAACGACATAAATTCCACTCACGGATTATATGGGAGGGCTGGTACCCGGTTATTGAATCACGGTTGGATTATGGTAATGAACCGGTCATTGATCTTGCGGGTTCGGGGCCGGAGTTTATTCCCATAACGGTTGCCCCAGGACTAAGATTCCAAAACTATATTTATATACCATGGTCGTTCAGTACCGGGAAGTTTTCACAATATCTCTACCCTTATTTTTCTGTTGATTACAGAAATGATAATATTTTCGACAGAGAAACCGGCACATATGATAATGGCCAGATAAATTTTACCGGGCACCTTTACTTTGCTAATTACCATAGTTCATCCTATCGTGATATATATCCGCGTTTCGGACAAATTGTAGAAGCCCGATATGACTGGGCTCCCTTTGACAAACAGATATATGGTTCTGATTTCGATGCAAAGATTACACTTTATTTTCCAGGCTTTGTCAAAAATCATGGCATCAGGCTTAGGTATGAAACAGAGAATCAGGAGTTTGTAAAATACCTGATTAATAACAAGATCCATTACCCGCGCAGCTATGATAACATAATATCTGAAGAACTCGATTTTTACTCAATCGATTATGTTGCACCTTTGTTTTATCCCGATTTTAATTTCGGCTCTCTTTTCTATATGACAAGGATACGTACAGGATTATTCTATGATCTTGCCTTCGGGAAAAATAATTATTTTCTTACAACTGAAGGTGGAGACACCCTGGTTGATTATTTTAACGAGGGAACCGAATCATTCAGTTCATACGGTATTGAACTTATTTCAGATTTTTATCTTCTTAGGATTCCCTACCGGATATCGGCCGGTGTACAAGTTGCATGGAAGAACTTCAATGAAGCACCTTCATTTGAGTTTTTATTCAATATTGACATATATGGTATGAATTTCGGAAGGTTGCAAAGATGATCAGATTTTTATCTCCCGGGCCATATTCTTAATAAGATCCCAGGCTTCATTTACATGATCAAGCGTAACATTTGTCTGCCCGGTTACCATCCTGAGAGTATATTTACCGTCAAGAGTTGTGTGAGTCAGGTATATCTTACCTGAATCGTTAAGCATATGATTAAGCTTCTGGTTTATATCATTCAGCCGCTCCTCCTGTATTCCTGCAGGGTGGTACCTGAAACATACGACATTCAGCGAAAGTGGTGCTGTAAGTTCAAAATCGTGTTCTGAAGATATCTTCTCTGCAAGTTGTGTTGCCAGACCTATGTGGTATCTTATTTTTTCCTTTAGAGTATCTGTTCCATATGACCGGATCACACTCCACAGCTTAAGAGCCCTGAACCTGCGACCCAGGGGTACACCCCAGTCACGGTAGTCATTCACCTGTCCCCTGCTTCTTGTTTTGAGGTATTCAGGGAGTATTTCAAAAGTCCTTATCAGTGATCCGGTATCTCTTGTGAAAAAGGCTGAACAATCAAAATTTGTGAACATCCATTTATGGGGGTTGAAGACTAAACTGTCGATAAATTCCCTGCCTTCAAGCATCCATTGATATTCAGGCAAAATAAGAGCTGTCCCTCCCATTGCAGCATCAACATGAAGCCAGATATTATTTTCCCTGCATATCTCTCCTATTGCAGGTAACGGATCAACAGCGGCAGTACCTGTTGTCCCGATTGTGGCAACAACACAACATGGAAGGAATCCTCTTTTTTTATCTTCTGTTATTGCCTCTTTCAGCTTACCCGGGATCATTGAAAAATCATCACCGACAGGTATCTTCACCATGTTTTTTCTGCCGATCCCGGCTATTTTAACAGCTTTTTCAATTGAGGAATGGGTTTGTTGAGAACAATATACTCTTAAAGCAGGGGTATTCTGAAAACCCTCTTCATTAATTGTAAAGTCTGTGATCTTTTCCCGTGCTGTCAGTATGGCGGCTAGTGTCCCTGTTGACGCCGTATCCTGGATAACCCCCTCAAATTCAGCTGGTAATCCGATCATATCACGAAGCCAGATCATCATTTTCTCTTCGAGTTCCGTTGCAGAAGGTGAGGTTTCCCATATCATACACTGAGCTGCCAGTGTTGCTATCAGCATCTCGGCAAGAATGGAAGGCGGACTTGTATTGGCCGGAAAATATGCAAAGAAATTGGGACTTTGCCAGTGTGTGATACCCGGCATGATAATCTCTTCGAAATCCTTCATTAAAGAATTGAAAGATTCCCCATTAACAGGAGGTGATGAAGGAATTTTACTGAATATTTCTCCTGGTTTTACTGATGATTTAACAGGATAGTCTGCCACATTTTCCATGTAGGCAGTCATCCACCCGACAAGCTCATGGGCATGCTTACGGAATTCCTCAGGCGTCATTATATCCGGTTTATTTTACCGATTCGGCCAGCAGTATTATTGAATTCATTTTAACCTCTATCACTCCGCCGTCGATCTGGTAAGTTTTTTCGTTGTTCTCCTGGTCTACCATAATTACCGTGCCGCTATCCAGTGTTGAAATGATAGGTGCGTGATCTTTCAGTACCTGGAAGGAACCTTTTTTCCCGGGGACTCTTATTGATTTAATATCCCCTTCATAGACTTTTTTATCGGGAGTAATGATCTCTATCTTCATCAGGATATTTATTATTTGGACTGGGCAAGTATCTTTTCTCCTTTTTCGATCGCGTCTTCAATGGTTCCGACAAACATAAATGCGGATTCAGGATATTGATCTACCTTACCTTCCATTATCATATTAAATCCTTTGATGTTGTCTTCTATTGAAACGAGTGTACCTTTTACACCTGAGAACTGTTCGGCCACATGGAAAGGCTGTGAGAGGAATCTCTGTACTCTGCGAGCCCGGTGTACCACCAGCTTATCTTCTTCAGAGAGTTCATCCATTCCAAGTATTGCGATTATATCCTGTAGTTCATTATAACGCTGAAGAAGCTCTTTAACCTTCTGTGCGCAGTTATAGTGTTCTTCGCCAACAATATCGGCAGTCAATATCCTTGAAGTTGAATCAAGAGGATCAACAGCAGGATATATACCCAACTCTGATATCTTACGGCTCAAAACAGTTGTTGCATCCAGGTGTGCGAAGGTAGTTGCCGGAGCAGGGTCAGTAAGGTCGTCGGCAGGTACATAAACTGCCTGCACCGAGGTAATTGATCCATGTCGTGTCGATGTAATACGCTCCTGCATTATACCCATTTCTGTTGCCAGAGTCGGCTGGTATCCCACAGCTGATGGCATACGTCCCAGGAGTGCAGACACTTCCGAACCGGCCTGGGTAAAACGGAATACATTGTCCATGAAGAAGAGAATATCCCTTCCACCACTTTTACCGTCACCATCTCTGAAATGTTCAGCAACTGAAAGACCTGAAAGAGCAACCCTTGCCCTGGCTCCCGGGGGCTCATTCATCTGCCCGAACACAAGTGCAAGTTTTGATTCTTTAAGTGCATTGTGGTCAACTATCGAAAGGTCCCAGCCGCCGGCTTCCATGCTTTCAAGAAACTCCTTCCCGTACGTGATAACTCCGGCCTCAAGCATTTCGCGGAGAAGGTCGTTCCCCTCCCTGGTTCTTTCACCAACACCTGCAAAAACAGAGAGACCTGAATAGGCTTTTGCAATATTGTTTATCAGTTCGAGTATTACAACTGTTTTTCCGACACCGGCACCTCCGAAGAGACCTATTTTACCACCCTTGGAATATGGCTCAATAAGATCAATAACTTTAATCCCGGTATGAAGAATCTCCTTCTCTGTTGAAAGATCTTCGTATTTGGGTGGTTTCCTGTGAATGGGATATCCTCCTTTCTTGTCAAGTGGACCTATACCATCGATCGCTTCCCCGGTGACATTCATTAACCTCCCTTTAATCTGTTCGCCGATGGGCATTGTTATAGGCAGCCCTGTGGCAACAACGTCCATCCCCCTGCGCAGACCATCGGTAGAATCCATTGCGATAGTACGGACAGTATTTTCACCGATATGCTGTTCACATTCAACAACCAGTGTTGATCCGTCATTTCTCTTTATCTCAAGGGCATCATAGATATCCGGCATTTCCATGCCCTCTCTATCAAATGTAACATCAACCACAGGACCAATTATCTGGCTGATCTTCCCGGTATTCTTTGCCATATTCCTTAATTATTTTGATTATTTCTCAGAATATACAAATTTAATAAAATTTGCAAAAGTTATTGTTTTAGTGTTATAAATAAAGATTAATATTGCCGGATATATCAGAAAAATTTATCTTTATCCGTCTACGAAAATATTAACTTAAAAATATTCTGTATGAGAAAATTATTACTTTTTCTGATGGTTATGTTCCTGGCTGTTCCGTTAGTAAAACCGCAATTTACAAAAATCGGAGGCGGAACAGGCTTTACTACCGGTTACTACTTCCACGGTATGGAATATGATTATAATAAAAGCGGCCATTTCTTTGCATCACTGAAGAGTATCTATGAAATCAGTGTTCCGTTACATATCTCGCCATCCATTACATTTTTTATCCCACATGTTTACAAGGAATTTGAATCCAAGTATACTGTTAATACACTGATGTTTGACATCAATGGTCATTATGTTTTTAATTCCCTTGACAAATTTGAGTTTTACGGTCTGGCAGGAATTGATATTATGCTGGCATGGAAACGTACTAAATATCCCGAAATAGATCCCTATAAAGAGAGTGATAATGGTCTTGGGTTGAATCTTGGTGTAGGTTCATACATGAAGATGACAGAACAGTTAGATCTTTACTTCGAAGCAAAATATCTTCTTAGTCTCGGCACTACAAAATATAGTCAATTCATGCTTAATGCAGGTGCGCTTATTAACATTGACTGGTTAAAGAAACACGAGGATACAGGGGGATTATAATCTAATGTTCCCTGCCAATAAGAGAGCTGGCCGCAAGGTTCAGCTCTTTTTTTCGCTCTTCGGGCACACCTGTTTTGCCAAGAAGGCTGAAGGCTCTGGCAATATATTCATTTGCCCGGGTTTCTGTGGCTTCCCTTATATTCAGCTCATTATAAATGGATATGACCTCTTTTACCTTTTTATCAGGATCTGTTTCCACGGAAGAAAACAGCATTTGCAGCTTGCTTAACTTTTCTTCCGAAGCAATTTCCATCGCTTTTACCAGGGGAAATGTCTTTTTGTTGGCAACAATATCACCACCCGGGGTTTTGCCAAATACTTTCCTGTCGCCCCAAATGTCAAGCAGATCGTCCTGTATCTGAAATGCCAGCCCCAGGTTTTTCCCAAATTCAAATAAAAGGTCATAATCACGTTCACCGGCCCCACCGATAATTGCTCCGATTTTCAGTGCGGCAGCTAAAAGCGTTGCTGTTTTCATCTCTATCATTTGCAGATATTCCTGAAGGCTGATAATATCTTTTTTTTCGAAATCCATATCAAGCTGCTGACCGACACATACACTTATGGCCGCATTATTATACTCAGTAAAAACCTTCTGCAGATAACCGGGAGGTGTTTTAAACAGACACTCGTTGGCAATGAATGCCATCACATCACCTGAAAGAATGGCTTGATTGATATCCCATTTGTTATGTACAGTGGGTAATCTCCGTCTTACCGGAGCCTGGTCCATAATATCGTCATGAACCAGTGTGAAATTATGAAATATTTCCAGTCCTGTCGCGGGCATTACTGCATCTTCAACACTATTGCTGAACAGGTTACAGGCCATGAGAGACATAACGGGGCGTATCCTTTTCCCACCTGAAGTGAATGTATATTTTACAGGTTCTATAAGATTACCGGCTTCCGAATTATACGAAAGAGTAAGTATAGCTTCTTCAACTTTATCTTTTAGTTCGGAATATTTATACATGCCTTTTATTGAACTATCGGGTCATTGATAACCCGGTGTTTATCCTTTCAGTGCTTCTGCCCCGCTGACAACCTCAAGGATCTGGTTCGTGATTGCTGCCTGGCGTGCTTTATTGTACTGCAGCGTAAGTTCACGGATCATGTTGGTGGCATTATCAGTGGCTTTATGCATTGCAGTCATCCGCGCTCCATGTTCAGCAACAAATGAATCAATAATTGCCTTGTAAAACTGTATTTTAAGTGATTTTGGAATAAGTTCTTTAACAATATCCTCTTCTGAAGGCTCATAGATATAATCTACCGGTATGGTATTCTTCCCATCTTTAGGAGTTGTGGTTTCAACCGGCAGGAACTGTTCAGTAGTAAGTATTTGAACCGCAGCGTTTTTAAAATGGTTATAAACAAGCTCAATCCGGTTATATTCCCCCTTTATGAAAGCTGTCATAGTCTCTTCGGCCACGATAGCAACATTATCAAATGTAAGATCATTAAAGAGAGCATTACGCTCCGGGATCATTTTTATATTTTGCTTTCTGAGATAATCATAACCTCTCTTGCCTATCGGGAGAATTGAGAGGTTGCCTTTTCTGAATTGCTCGCTATATTTTTCCGAAATTATTCTGCGGGTTTCTTTAATAACATTTGAGTTAAAGCCACCACAGAGGCCTCTGTTTGAGGTAATTGCAACAATAAGTATCTTTTCAGGAGGAGAAACGCGTGCATATACATTTTCGATCTCTGTTTCGGCAAGGCTTTGAGTAAGAACTACAAGTATCTCATGCAATTTATTAACATAAGGACGCAATCGGACAATCTTATCCTGGGCTCTTCTAAGTTTGGCTGCAGAGACCATCTTCATAGCCGATGTTATCTGTTTTGTTGATTTGACAGAACTGATCCTTATCCTTATTGCTTTAAAATTTGCCATTTAAACTAATTAGTCCGACAATTAACTTTTCTGTTACTGTGGTTTATACTTTGCCGTAAGTTCTTTAGCTACTTTTTCGAGGACCCCGGTAATGTCGTCATTCAAAATTCCATCGCGAAGGTTATCAAGAACATCCCTGTGTTTAAGGTCAAGGTATTCGATATAATCATGTTCGAAACTTTTCACCTTGTCGACAGGTACATCCTTAAGTAATCCCATGGTTCCGCAATATATTATTGCTATTTGTTTCTCAACAGGGACCGGAGAATATTGATCCTGTTTCAGTATTTCAACGTTCCTTGCGCCCTTATTAAGGATAGCCAGTGTAGAAGCATCCAGGTCGGATCCGAATTTTGAAAATGCCTCCAGTTCACGGTATTGAGCCTGGTCGACCTTAAGTGTACCTGCAATCTTTTTCATTGATTTTATCTGGGCATTACCACCTACTCTTGAAACTGAAATTCCAACATTTATGGCAGGTCTTACACCTGCATTGAAAAGGCTCGATTCCAGGAATATTTGTCCATCTGTTATAGAGATAACGTTTGTAGGAATATATGCTGAAACGTCTCCTGCCTGTGTTTCAATTATAGGAAGGGCAGTCAGTGATCCTCCACCTTTTACCAAATGTTTGATTGATTCCGGCAGGTCGTTCATTTTTTTAGCCACCTCTTCCGATTCAATTATTTTTGCAGCTCTTTCGAGCAGGCGTGAGTGAAGATAGAAGACATCACCCGGGTAGGCTTCACGTCCCGGCGGACGACGAAGCAGAAGAGAAACCTCCCTGTAGGAGACAGCCTGCTTAGACAGATCATCATAAATAATAAGTGCATCACGTCCCGTATCCCTGAAGAACTCACCAATTGCTGCCCCTGCAAAAGGAGCATAAAACTGTGATGCTGCAGGATCAGAAGCGGTTGCCAGAACAATTACTGTATATTCCATAGCTCCATGCTCCTCAAGTGTTTTGGCTATATTTGCCACTGTTGATCCTTTCTGTCCAATACCTACATAAATACAATAAACCGGTTTTCCCTTTTCGAAGTTACTTCTCTGATTTATTATAGTGTCAATTGCAATAGCTGTTTTACCTGTCTGCCTGTCGCCTATTATAAGTTCCCTCTGGCCGCGTCCTATGGGTATCATGGCATCAATGGATTTTATACCTGTCTGAAGTGGCTGTTTTACAGGCTGACGGAAAATAACTCCCGGTGCTTTTCTTTCAAATGGCATTTCATATAGTTTACCCCCTATGGGACCTTTTCCATCAAGAGGCTGCCCTGTCAGTGAAATAACTCTTCCAAGCAACTCTTCCCCAACATCAATAGAGGCAATACGTCTGGTTCGTTTTACAATATCCCCTTCATTGATCTCCTCGGTAGGACCAAGCAGCACTGCTCCTATATTATCTTCCTCAAGATTGAGTACTATTGCCTCCATACCGTTTTCAAACTCCAGGAGTTCATTCGATTCTGCATTGGTAAGGCCGTAAATATGCGCAATACCGTCACCAACGGTAAGTACGGTCCCGACCTCTTCCAGTTCAGTTCCGGTCTGTATCCCCTCTAATTGCTGCTGAAGGATCTTTGAGACTTCTGCGGGTTTAATACTTGTCATAATTATTTTACTTATTATGCTAACTGTAAATTTCCTTTTCTTATGCTGTAATAGTCTTACTTTTCAGCTCTTTTTCTATTGTCCTGAGTTTATTCCTGATACTGGCATCAATCAGTTTGTCGTCCATCCTCAGTATAAATCCGCCAAGGATATCTTTATCAATTATTTCTTTAAGCTCCACCCTGGTATTGAAAGCTGAAGAGACAAGATCTGAAATCTCTTTTTTAACTTTTTTATCCGTCCTGACTGCCGTTGTGAGTACTGTTTCTGTTATCCCCTTATATTTTAAAGTATCACTAATAAAGACCCTCGCAATAGCAGGAAGAAAGCTCTCCCTGGAATTCTTAATTACCAGATCAATAAATGAAATAGTTATTTTATCAACCTCCTTCTCAAAGATGCCATGCATTATTTTTCTTTTTTTTGTCGGGGGTACCACAGGGTTGATCAGCAAATCCCGCATTTCCTGGATCTTGCAAATTTCAGAGATATAAGTCATGTCCTTATTAACCCGGTCTAATATCTTCTTTCCCAGGGCTGACTGGAACAATGCACGGGAGTACCTGACGGATATTTTACTGTCGTTCATTTAAGGTCAGCTTTCTAGTTCTTTTTTAAATCAATGTCTTTCAGATATTTAGTTATCAATTTCTCCTGTTCGCCTGTTTTACTGAGTTTTTCTCCCAGCAATTTGGACGCAATATCTACTGAAAGATCTGCCACCTGTTGATGGATCTCAGTAAGGGCTTTAGCTTTCTCCCTTTCTATCCCGACCATAGCTTTTTCGACTATTTTCTCAGCCTCTTCGGATGCTTTTCCCTTGGCTTCGGCAATAAGCTTGTCACGCACATCCCTTGCATCTTTCAAGATAACCTCGCGTTCCTCCCTGGCTTTTCTCAGGATTGCTTCATTATCGGCCTGGAGTCTCACCATTTCTCTCCTGGCACTTTCAGCGGATTCGAGTGATCCCTTTATCATCTCATCTCTCTGCTTTACTGCAGCAAGAATTGGTTTCCATGCAAATTTTGCCAGCAGAAAGAAAAAGAGTGAGAAGATCAGTGTTGACCAGAATAATGTTCCTACACCAACGGCGGTCAGACTATTACCTGCTAATAAT